>JAEOTW010000358.1 GCA_016839655.1 Promethearchaeota archaeon
TAATCGTTTAGCTGACTTAATCGTTCAAAAATTATAGAGATTTAACTTTTATTTTTTTTTAATTTATTTTTTTCTGGGTTTATTTTAAAGTTCAACTGATAGATAAACCAATTTCCAAATTGCTCATCTAATTCAAATCCCGCTTCATCTGCCCACTTTTTTTCTGTTTTTCGTCGAGGGTAATCTGGATCTGGAAGCATTTCACTTAAAGATATAATTCCATCCAGTTTTAGGACTCTTTTAGCCTCTTTAAGCACTCTTACGGGTTCAGGAATTTCGGGAAGACAAGCAATCATTATGATACGATCGATGCTACCATCTTCGAATGAAAGATTGTAGGCGTCATCTATTTTTGGAATAATATTTTCGATGTTCTCTTTTTCTATTCGTTTTTTTAGCCTTTTTATTATAGATTCTTGGATATCAATGGCATACACTTTTCCATTCGGTAGTACTTCTTTAGCAATCGCTTTTGTATAACTCCCTTTTCCAGGTCCAATTTCTAAAACTATCATACCGGGTTCTAATTTCAATCGTTCTGCTACTGTTGCAGGTTTTTGGATTAATTTTCTCCTAATCGGATTGTCTATTAAACGAGTCATAAAACTGGGAGCTGGAAATTTATGATATTTACGGATTATTCTCATTAGAACAAGTATTGTAAAGAAAAAAATACCAAAAATTATCAATATAATCAGGAAAATTAATCTTATAATGAACCAAATATCCATAAATATAAACCGTGTGATATATTAATTTTGATTAAATCTTTCCATTCAACTTTGGGACATAGTTTTTAAGAAAATTTAATGCTTTGGAAGTGTCTGCTTGAGGCATGGCATATGATACAAGTAATCCTCCTTGAAAAGGAACAATTAAAATATGTCCCATTCCACTTGGGTTTGTTCCAATAATACATTCAGAGGTTGTTTCAACAACGGAATATTCTACATTGCTTAAAGTAAATGAGGCATTTCCCTTCATAACCTTCAATATATCGTTTGTTTGGTTAGTAAGATCCCAGTTTTCTGTCTGTATAACTAATTTACCAGAATCAGACATAACTGCAACTGCCGCAATGTTTACACTAGATTCAAGCGCAGCAATTCCCAAATCGTCAATTATATTCTTTATTTCACTCATATAATGTATATTTAATTTATTGTTTTTAAAATATGGTTTTTAATCCTACTCTGAAAATAGATAAATGAATTAAAAGAATAATCCTTTTAAAGTTCTTTAAATAAAAATAATCCATGGATCTCAGCACGGGAAAACCAATCGAAATAACTGATAAAAAACTGTTTGATGAGTATTTTCAAAAATATCCTCCAGAACTTTCTGAATTTACATTTACAAACCTCTTCATGTGGAGGAATTATTATAATTTCTTATTTATGGAAATCAACGAGCATATAGTTTTATTCTCATATGATTATTTGAAAAATAGAAGAAAACCTATTAATACAGACTCAGGAGATTATATATACTTTTTTCCTCCGATTGGTCCTACTCCTGATAAAATTATTCTCGAATTGTATGAGAATTTAGGAAATATAGAAATTCATAGGGTTCCAGAGGAAATATGTAAAAAACTTACTGACACCGGAAGATTTTCTGAATTAAATTTGGATATCCTTGAAGATAGGAATAATTGGGATTATGTTTACAATAAAGAAGAGATTCTAAATCTAGCAGGAAATAAATATAGGCAAAATAGACGATGGTTAAACAAATTCTTAGATAATTATGCTTATGATTTCCAATTATTAACAGCAAATCTAGTTGAAAAGTGTAAAGAACTCCAATTAGAATGGTGTGTAATGAGAGCGTGCACTGAAGATGAAAGTTTAGAAGCGGAACAAGAAGCAATATATGAGGCATTAAATAATTTTGGTACACTTGGTTTTACTGGAGGATTATTATGCGTGGAAGACAAATGTGCTGCTTATACATTTGGTGAAATGTTAAATGATGAGACCTTAATAATTCATATTGAGAAAGCCCATATGGAATATGAGGGTGCATATCAAGCAATCAATAATTTGTTCTTAAGAAATTGCTGTGAAAATGCGGTTTATGCTAATAGAGAACAAGATTTAGGAATAGAAGGGCTAAGAAGAGCAAAAGAGTCTTATAAACCCATCAAAATGGTAAAGAAAAGCATTATTTATCAAAAAAAATAAATAAATAAGATTTATTGCCTAACAAAAGAAATATTTTTTTATTTTTTATTTGTAAAGTTTTTCAACTCCATTTCTTCAAATAGAATTTTAACAGGTATGCCCATGTGAAACCAATAAATATATTTTTCTTGATTAGGGTTTTCCTTTTGTTCCTTGATACACTGTTCTTGAAATTCCATACCTAATTTAATAAGTTGTTTTTGCCATCTCTTCCATTGACTCTCAGTTAGAAAGAACTCACCCATCGAAAAATGACTATAATCGAGTTTTTTGAGATTTATCGTTTTATAAATTTCTTTACAAATTTCTACTATATCGTCAGAATCAGTTTCTTCTACATATTCGCAGAATTTGATATATTCATCTAAAATCTTTCTATTATACATTGCTATAGATTTTGTTGATTTAGCCATCCTTTGAACAAGTTCTTTATCAAAACCATGTGAAAAATCATAACCAACCACTGAGATTATGTTTTCAGCATCAGGAGTTAGAGAATAATAATGAGCTTCTATATTGGCCCTAACATGTTCTCTTTTAGAAATTTCAACAATTCCAAGCTCAACTAATTTTTGCAAATGAGGATGTATTGTAGATTTTGACTTTCCTAATCTTTTTGCTAATTCAGTGAAACTTAATTCAGGATATACGCTTAATAGACCCCATATTCTAAAGCGTATTCCTGTTAACACTGAAATATCAATTGTTGGTTTTATTTGATTTTTTTCCATACTTTCCACCTTATAGACAATTTAAAGAATGATAAAAAACAAATTCTTAATAGTTATTTCACTCTGTTTTTTCTCTTTATTGTTTTAATAGAATCAATTCAAGTTTATAAGTATTATTAATAATACGAATAATAAAGAATCAATTATATTAATAATTTTATTACTTTTATATTATTTTACTAGATTAAATCGAATCGATTCATATAAATTCATATTTTTATTATAAAATTATAAAAGATTTTTTTTAAATTCTAATTTCCATTATTCGAACAATATCGAAATATTTAAATATGAATCAAATCTAATTTATTAATAGAATCGAATAATGAGAAATTCGTTATTTTTTAGTATATAATGAGTTTATTAAAATATGCTAAAGTTAGGCGAATCGATTCGGAAAATCTAACAAAAATCAAATAAAGAAATCCAATGTTGAGTTAAATAAAAAAAAAGAGTTGATCAAAATTAACAGATCTAAATTAATACCGAAAGTATTAGTAGGTTTAGCTGTTTTAACAACAATCTTGGGCTTAACAACAACAGCTAGAGCAGGTGCCCCTCCATTCATATGGGAATACTTCCAATATAATGTTATTAGTCATGGTTGGGATGTAACAATTCCGCAAGATAAACCATGTTTATGGGGAGTTGCATCTGCATGTTCTGAAGAGGAAATTGAAACAAGATTTTTCCCTAAACCTCCATTTAATCATAAAGTGTCCATTGATGGAGAAAAAATAGTTTTACGCAGGTTTGTGTTCTATGACGAGTATGGGTATGTATTTGGGATTCCAGAAACCAAATGGTATTGTTTTTATCACGTTTTTGAAGCAGGTTATTTTGATTTAGGTGATCATGAAGTTATACATGAAGCATGGGTTCAAAAACCTTACGCAGGAAGTGAAACTTATGGATGGAGAATCTTTGTAAATTATGAGGGTCCTGAATATTTGTACGGACTAATAGGAGTACCCTATAGCCTAACTTACACTCTAACTGTCATTTAAACCATATAATAAATAATTTTGAGGGTGAAAAAGGAAAATTTTAATTTTAAATCAAGATATAGAAAAAGGAGGAGTTGGGTTAGATAAAATACTTCCAGACGAAGCTACTACTAAACCAATATTCCTCCATTCTATACTTCTTTTTTTTTATATTTAAAGCTTGATATGTAATCCAAGAAAAAAATGTTAAACTAAATAAAAAAAAAAGAGTTGAAAAAATTTATGGAGCAAAAAGTAATGAAGGGAGAGATTGATACAAAGTTTGATGAGGCACTTAAACAATTTGAAGAGATGTTTCCTAAACTAAATCCTATGGAAGGAGGTTGTGCAGAAGCAACATTGACAGGTATTTTAAATATACTAGGAATCCAAGATGGATTAATCAATAACATTATGATTCCCTTATCGGGTGGAATAGGGGGGTATAAGTCTGAAAAAGACTGGTCTGGTCCATGTGGGGCTGTTGTAGGAGGATGTGCTGCGGTAGGTGTAATTTTGGGAGGAAAAGGAAGAGAAAAGATGTCGAGTGATTTAATTCCCGTTGCTTATATGAAATCGGCCCAATTTGCGAAAGAATTTGAGAAGGAGTTTGGTTCAGTAATTTGCCCCAATTTATCTGGGTATGATTTCAGTGATCCAAATGCATTGATGAAATACGTCGAAGACGGTACATGGGGAAAAAAATGTTATAAGTACGCTCTATGGGCGATTGACAACATAAGAAAATTAATGCAGGAAGAATTAGTAAAATTCGAAAAATAAATTCAAATTTTTTTTTTTAATATTGAATTTGAAGGCTGAACTAATGAGATTTCCAAGGTATAAGAATCTTGTTAACATTTCTGTAAAAAACCTCAAAAGAAATTTTGACAAAATTATATATTTTTATATCAATGGATCTTATTTCTTATTCAATACAATTATTATTCATAGAAATTCAAAGTTTATTGGAATTTTAGAAATAAAGCAATTAAGGGAGACTATTTAAGGAGGATGATATCATTATTTCATTTACGACATTTTTTATATTTCCCGCTCTATGCAACTTTCATGAAACTATTATAGTTCTTAATATAAATCAATATCTCCCAGTTTCCATGTGGATGATGGTAAACCCTAAAGGTGAATATCTTTTGGGTGAAGATCCCACAGTATATATTTGGCCAGAAGGAGGATGGGCTACTGCTATAATTATTGTTGGTGGA
>JAEOTW010000359.1 GCA_016839655.1 Promethearchaeota archaeon
AGTTCCCGTTATGACAAATAGTGGAAAATGCCAAAAACTCCAAATTCCTCCAAGTATTAAGCTAGATTCAAAAGCATTAAATTTAGATTGCAGATAATAAAGTGCATAGCCTCTCCAGCCAAATTCTTCTTGAATAGGTCCACTAAAGAAAAACATTACAAAAATTTCAGTGAAAATATACCCAGAACGGTATCGATCTATATATTCCAAAATAGTCCCCCCCTCGAAAATGTTAGCTAACAGTAAAGCTAAAATGCATAATAGTGGAATAATCGTCAAAGAAATTATTAAATAATATTTGTTATCACAATGCCAACCCTTACGCCATAAAGATATAGCACCTTCTTTACCACCTTCTTTAATTGTTAAAGAAAAACCTGCGATAAGTGGTCCAAATCCTCCTATAACCAATAAAAGATTATACATAGGTTCATGTGGAATTATAAGAAATGAAGAGAGTAAACTAGGTAGCCATAATATCCATGAGAATGTAAATGTTATTATTAAATATTTACCTAAACTCCTATTTAATTGGCTTAAATGGTCAAATTCAATCATAATAACAAAATCTTATTTCAATTCTTACTTGTATTATTATAACTTTCCCAAATAGTATGATCCTACTTTTTAATCACGACCGCACTTATATAATTTATTCTTAAAAAAAAAAAGCGTTTTGATACTAAGATATTTTAGAATATATGATTTGGTTAGAAATCTTTAATTTAAAGCGCTTTTAAGAAGGGATAAAATAGTAGAAATTCCAATTATTTATAAGATTAAGGTGATTTAACGGTTTCAAAATAATGACTTTACATAAAATTTTTAAGAAAATGAAATTTCACTATTATTCATAAATTAAATCTAATGAAAAGTGAATAATATGTCAAAAGAAGAAAACGATGTAAAAACACCTTCCGAAATTATGTTAAGTGATGAGATAGAATATGAAACAACAACTTCAAGACGAAATGTGTTTCTTTGGGCAATGTATGACTTAGCCAACACTATTTATTCTATGGTCATAGTGAGCCTAATCATTGGTCGTTATGTGCTGGTAATTGGTCAATTAGAAAATTCAATGTCCTATGGAAGTGTTAGCTTTCTCTATGGACTGGTTAGTTTTTTTATGCAATTAGGTGTGGCAATTTGTGTACCTATATTAGGCGCGTTGAGTGATAATGTAGGAAAGCGTAAGCCTTTTGTTATAAGTTTAACAGGGATCATACTTCTTTTTGCAAGTTTGCTTGGATTTTTCCATGATCTTACAATAGTTTTGATACTCTACGTAATTGCAAATGTTGCATTCCAATTTAGCCTGGTTTTTTATGATGCTATGCTCCCATTTATAGCTAGGAGAGAAGATATTGGAAAGGTTGCAGGATTTGGGGTTGCTTGGGGTTATCTTGGGACAATAATAGCTCTGCTTGTAATGTATCCACTAATTTTAATATTAGGTGATACAATATCGACTCCACCTACACCGGAATATGGATATACAGGATTTTGGTTTACATTCCTTGTTCCTATGATTCTATTTTTAGTCTTTGCGATTCCATTTATTTATGTTCGTGAAAAACAGAAAAAGAGCAGGAGGCCACCTATAGGGAAGTTAATCAAAAACACGTTTAAGCAATTAGGAAGCACATTTAAAGAAATAAGAAAACATAGAGCATTATTTATTTTTATTATCGGTTATTTCCTTGTCGCTGATATCGCTAACGTAATAGTACTTTATATGACACCAATAGTAACTGATGGTCTAATAATAGGAGGAGGAACAACCTTATTTGCCATTCTTTTTATAATTATAGCTACAATGTCAGCAGTTGCGTGCACTTATTTTGTAGGGAAGTTTGGTGATAAGCATGGTGCTAAAAATACATTTTATCTCGTAGGAGTATTATGGGGTATTGCATTAACAATAGGTATTGTACTAGTATTTGCCACTCCATATATTGATATTGGTTTAAACCTTCCATTTATACTTAGTATTTTAATGGGAATTGTTGCTGGTCCAGCTTTGGGGGGAACCTGGGTTGCACAAAGAATTATGGTGGTAGAGCTTGCTCCCAAAGAGAAATTCGGTGAATTCTTTGGATTTTCTAAGTTAAGTGGTAAACTCTCTTCAGCATTAGGTCCATTCATTTGGGGTACTGTAATGTTAACTTACGATATAATTGGTAAAGCAGCATATGGATGGGCTATGATATCTGTTGGTATTATATTGGGAATAGGAATACTAGTTATATCCTTTGTAAAAAGGGAGTAATCTACAAATTAAAATTATTTTTTTTATTTTTTATCGTTGAAGCAATCAATAGTTCGCATTTTATTCTAAGTTCCATTGAACTCCAGTATTTTAAACTATAAATTTGCTAATTTCATTATCTTAATTAATTTGAGGTGAATTAAGCCTAATTTTAATTTCAACCTTAAAAGAATTAGAACCATTATTATAAAACTGAATAATAATTAAAGAAAAGAGTTAAAATGACAAAAATAAAAATAAAAGTTATAAAGCGGTTTAGTCCAGAAGAAGTGTTTGGGCATGAATATATAACACCTACTGGCGATAAAATAGAGAAATGTTCATTTGAAGATGGACAAGAATGGATTAGTGAGAGTAGAGAAATGCCAGAGGGTTTCTGCTGGTGGGCATGGGCAGATTTAACTCGTAGTGTAAATGTTTTACGACTTGGTGGTAATTATAAACATTGGGCAGAAGATGGTATAATTTATGATACGTGTAGTGACGGAGTAAGACCTGTAGTCTTTAAAATAGAAAGAATCGAGGACTAAGGTGAAGAAAAGTGTCAAAAGTTAAAATTACGGTTATCAAACGATTTAGCCCTGAAGATGTTTTTGGGCATGAATATAAAACCCCTACTGGAAGAATAGTGGAAAAATGTCCATTGAAAGATGGCCAAGAGTGGATAGTTGAAGGAGGAAGGATGCCTGACGATTTTTGTGGTAATGCATGGATAGATATTGCTCGTAGTATGCATGTTTTGCGTTTTGGTGGGACATTCAAAGATTGGGCAGAGGAAGGTGTAAGCTATAAAGCTTGTACTGATGGTGTTAGACCCGTATGCTTTAAATTAGAAAGAATTGAGGACTGAGGTGAAAAAAAGTGTCAAAAGTTAAAATTACTATAATTAAAAAATTTAGCCCTATAGATGTATTTGGACACGAAGTTTTTTCGACTTCTGGTAATAAAATTACAACCTGTGGTGCGTTTGAGGAGGGTGAGGAATTTATAGTTGAACATATAGAAAAAATGCCAGAAGGATTCTGCGGCTGGGCATGGCGAGATATTTATAAAGATCTGTCAGTACTTTACTTTGATGGTAATTTTTATGGCCATGAAGAAGGTGTTCAACATGTGTCTTGTTCAGATGGACGTAAACCAGTTTGTTTTAGATTAGAAAGAATATAAATATGAAAAAATAGGAGTGATAAAAATGGATAAAGTAAAACTTACTGTAGTAAAACAGTTTAGCCCAGAAGATGTGTTAGGGCATGAGTTTATTAAACCTGATGGTACTCCAATAAATAAATGTGGTATGGAAGAAGGTCTTGAATTCATTATTGATGATTCAGGAAATATGCCGGAAGGTTTTTGTCACCATGCTTGGTATGGATTATATAAAAGTGTTCAAGTTCTAAGGTGTGGAGGAGGATTTGAAGGTTGGACTGGTAAAGATATGATATATACTGCTTGTCCTGATGGTATCCGGCCCGTATGTTTTAAAGTAGAGCGCATTTCTGATTAAACTTATCTGAATTTTGAAAGAGAATAAAATGTGAAAACTATGAATATTAAGAAATTAGATTTTGAGTCTATTTACTTCGATCTTTATGAATTAGATTTAGGATTATATGCCGCAATATCAGCTGAAAAATTACCTTCGTCAAATGCTGGTTTTTTTGATCTTGGTAATTATTTAGTCATCTTCGATACGCTTATGGATCCATTCGCTACCTTAGATCTTATTAAAGCATCCAAACAATTTACAAACAAGGAACCTTCGTTTGTTATAAATAGTCATTACCATATGGATCATTTATTTGGTAATCGAAAGTTTTCAATAGAAACACCTATCATTTGTAGTTCTGAAGCATTGAAAGTATATTATGAAAATTTAGAGGATACACTTAAGCGTTTTAAAGGGATTGCTACTGAAGAATTAAAAAGAATAAAAGAAGATGTTAAGAAAGAGACTAATCAGGATAAGATTCTTGAAATGAAAAATGATATAAGTACATATATTGAAATTCTTGAAGATAATTTTAAATTGAGAGCTCCAGATTTCATTGTAAATGATTCATTTTTATTAGAAGGGTCAGAGAATAAAGTTCAATTCATTTATATAGGAGATGCTCATACATCTGGAGATTTAATCGCTTATTTTAAAAAAGAAAAAATAGTCTTCATGGGAGATCTATTATTTGAAGAAACAGACCCTAATTGGGCTACAACATCTGATCCTGCCCCAGTTCCCTCAAATCCTGAGCGGCTTCGTGATACGCTTTTAAATTATATAGAAAAAGATATTGAAATATATGTTCCTGGTCATGGAAAACTATGTTCAAAAAAACAACTTCAAGAAAATGCTGAGTTCTTCGAAGAATATTTCATAAAACCAAAAAATAACGAAAATCTTTTATAAATTTTTATCAATTTTTCTTTTTTATGTTTATTACACTGATAATCCTAAAATAAAAAAAAATAAAATTTAATTAGTGATATATTGGTGGATTTAAGATATCATTGCAAAGTAATCTAAATTCTCCCTGTAATTCAGGACAAATTACCCATGGATTATTATATACTCCATTCCCCCAAGCATCTTCATTTTCATCAGTTTTCAGTCCTGTCAGTTTAGGTTTAATGTCGTGGAGTACTTTATCATATAAATCTTCTAAATTTAGTCCATTTATTTTGATTATCATAGTATTTTTTCTATTAATAGCCGGCTTACGCCAACATTCATCAGCAGATGTTTGTATTTTTTCGATCAACTGATCTATTAAAGATTCTACTACTCCATTGCTGATAGCAGATTCACTCTCATAAAATTCTTCATTATTTATTGTAGGAGTTGCATTATCATTATTACCTATATTCGTTTTTGTGGAAGACACAACAAAGCATCCAAAGAAAAAACAAGAAACTATAACCAGAAACCCAAGAAAGAATACAAATCTGCTCTTTTTGGTCATTTTTATCCTCTCTTTCACTATTAAATTTTAATCACAATAATTTAAGAAAAAATGATATATATACATTTTTCTGTATTCTACTCAAGAATTTCTTGAGATATAAGATGGTAAAAATGTGTTTTATTCCTTCAAATCATAGGAGAAACTTGAATTTCTAATCTTTTTATTTAAAAACCTTTGTTTTTCTCATTTATTAAATATATAAAATTTATTATATGAGTGATTAACATCAAAACGGTTTAAAAATAACTATTGAGAGAGATTTGTTATATATGACTGGAGATATTGATAAAATATTTCAAGAAAGGTTTGAACCAACAGATCAACAACTTATTTTAGATTATTCAAAGGTTTTCATTCCTTTTTCAGAAAATTTTGTATTTACTAAAACTGAATATATCTACTTTGGAAATGAAAATATTCCTTTTAAAGAAAGACATCTAGAATATCAAAAATTGTTTATGTATGAATTCTTAACAACTAAAATGGTTAATTGTTTTTCATAAAAAAGAAAAATTCTTGGAATTGAGGATTTAAAGCTAATTTAACCTATTAGGAAAAATCCAATCTGTTTTTATATTTCTATAAAGATATCTCATAAAAGAGATTAATTTGAGATGGGCTTGAATTCTCGTATAATTGAAAAAAGAGTAGAGAATTTTTTGTATAAAGTTTTAATTCAAGAAACTCCTTCTAATAAAAAAACTCTACAAAGAAAGAAGTTTATTTTACTTTCTAAACTCGTAGCAGATTTATTTAATACGAAAAACTCACATATTTGCTTTAATAATATATCTAATTTGATAATTTTAGTTTTAAATATATATAATGAGAAGTTCCCTGTTGATGTTTATTCGCTTGAAAAAGAAAATTCACTGAATGAATTTAATTCTAAATTTAAACATATCTTAAAAGAAGAATTCTTAATTGAATGAATATTGATAATTGATTTATCACTAAATTTGTCGGGTCTTTCAATTTAAAATATTGAATTTTTATTGAAATATTAATAAGAAATCGATGTGAGATAACAAGTGGGTTTAGAGGTATTAAATAAAAAGATTCAAGTTAGTAAAAATGAATTAGATGGATCAGATGATTTTTTGAATATTTCAAATTTAATTATACCTTTCTCAATCATCTTTAGGAAAAAAATCTCCCCAGATATATATTCTGGAGAAGAAACTTTAGCTTTTAAAGAAAAAAATTCAAATTTTCAGCAAATTTTAATATCTGAATTTTTATCTGAATAAATTGTCTATAGACAATCTTTCTTGTTCTATTAAATATAAATACTACTTCTGATCTATATATTTTTAAAAATCAATTTTAAAATCAAATTGATGACAAATGTTGGAAAAATTTGATAAGATTTTTGAAAAACTTCATGCAAGCTATTTTGGAATAATTGGAGTAATAATTTTTCTTGTTGGTGCAATCCCGACAATGATAGTACATCCTGGTTTCAATTTCGTTGATATTTTTATTAGCGATTTAGCCGTTCCAGGAGATAATACTTTAGCAATCTTTTTTGTTATTTGTTGGGCCATAACTGGATTATTTATGATAATGTTTACATTCGGATTTACTAAATATTTACAGGAAAAAGGTGCATCTACTAAGAGTACTGGAATTGCTTGTATTTTAGGGCTTATTTCAGCAATTGGGCTTTTATTGATTGCTTTATTTAATGTTAGAGATTTTTATCTCATGCATACGCTGGCACAATATGTTTTTTTCTTTCCTGGAATTATATATTTATTTGGTTATGCCTATATTGAATATAAATTATCAGATTTCCCTTTATGGCAAGCCTTATTGAATGTAATGGTAGCCTTCTTTTTTATTTTATACCTAATACTATTTATAGTCAATAGAATAGAACCAGCTTTACTTATTGAAGCCAAAGCTATTTCAGAATGGTTGTTTCTTTTTGCTAACTTATTCTGGTTTGTAGAAACAGGAGTATTTATTTTGAGAAGATAATTAAAACCAATTCTTTTTCTTTTTTTTTATTATTTCCTTATTGGAATAATCTCACTTGGAAAGAGATAAACATTTTGGCACATGGGACATGCATTATATCTTCGCAACCAAGAGGAAACGCATGTAAGATGATACATACCTCCACAATAAGGACATCTAATATTTTTGTGCCTGTTGGGGTCAACTATTCTATGACAAACTATACATTGAACTTTCTTTGTCAAATTTTCTTGGTTGTATTGAAATTTTTTTCCACAGAAACAACAGTAATATGGCTTATAGTTTATAGATTGGGGAAATTTCTTCCCACAATAAGGACAAAAATTGTAGTTTTTCTCAAGCAAAGGCAAGTCACCAAAAATGTAATTATTACTTCTAATTAGATGAAAAATGAGATAGTAAAAAAATGATATCTAGTCCAATTTTTAACTAAAAGTTGAAAGGTAGTTAATTTTTATGCTTTTGAATAAATTCTTTTAATGGCGTGGTATACTCTTCTTTATAAGAGAAAATGTCATTATGACCAGCTCCTTCAATTAAGACTAATTTTTTGTCAACTCCTTCAGGAATATTTTCATAAATTAATTTCCCTTCATCACAAGGGATAATCCAATCATTGGTGCCATGAATAATCAAAACTGGTTTTTGAAACTTTCTTATTCTTGTA
>JAEOTW010000360.1 GCA_016839655.1 Promethearchaeota archaeon
GTTACTATTTAGTACAATCATTAGTTTACCGATTTTCTATTATAAAATGAATATAGAGGAATTAAGAGTACATAGAGAACTAGAGAAAGAAAAAGTATTCAAGGATGATTTTGTTCATGTTAAAGTAGTAATTGAGAATATAGGTCGCAGTAGCTTTGATTTTATTGAAATTAGGGATAATTACAACCCACAGCTGTTTAGATTAATTTTAGGGGAAAATTTTATATCTACTAGGATTGGACCGAAGAGTACAATTAAATTTTCCTACGTTCTTGAACCAAGAGTTAGAGGTGAATATGCTCTCGGACCTTTATCAGTAATAGTTAAAGATAGATTAGGCTTTAATTCGGTTGAAAGAATTGTACCGGATAGTGTTACGGATATTCTTATCTATCCACCTTATGAAGATATCAAAAGAATTGAAATATTAGGGTCAAAAAGATCTTTACAACTTAACTATGGAGTACAAAGATCGAAGCACAAAGGTCTTGGCTCAGAATTTTATGGTATGAGAAAATATGTATTTGGAGATCAATTTAGACTTATTGATTGGAAAGCAAGTGCTCGATCTCAAACATTAATCGTTAAGGAGTTTGAAACCGAGAGAGATGTAACTGTAATGATATTAGTAGATTCCTCAGACACAATGGCAGGTGGAGCAATTGAAAATACTAAATTTGAATATGCTATAAGAGCTTGCATGCTTTTAACAAAAGTAGCATTAACAAGAAGGGATAATGTAGGTGTTTTTACATTTTCAGATAAAAAAAATTTAAATTTCTTAAAGCCAAATAGTGGAGAAGAACACTTCTATCAAGTCCTAGATTTTGTTGCTAGAATAAAACCACAGGGGAAATGTAAATTTGTTGAGGCAATGGATCATTTTACAAAACGCTTTCAAAAGCGAAGTTTGGTTTTTGTTATTTCTGACTTAGAAGCGAATCCTAAAGATATTTCTCAAGCTATAAAAAAATTAGCTCCGTTTAATCATACAATTATAGTAATTAACCCGTTTAGTCCATGGTTTGAGATTCATGAAATAGATTTATCTTCAACAGATAAAGCTTTAGCAGAAGCTATTAGTGAAGAAATGATGGAACATATCCTAACTATTAGGCAGGGACTTCGAAATTTGGGAATAAGTATAATAACATGTGGACCTGATGATATGATGAAGCAAGTTTTAAGTAATTATATGGAAGCAAAGAAAAAGGGGAAGGCGTATTAAAAAATGGCTCGTGGATATCTATTAACTTTAAAAATTATCAATCTAGCAATATTTTTTTGGTTATTTATTATCTTTTTAACATCAATTTTTGATTTCAATGAAGTAGTTAGTACTGCTGATAATCAATTAGTTATATTAGACTTTTTTGGGGCAATACGCAATATTTTTTCTTATATAATTTTTGGTGGGGGTATGGCTATAGCCTTTGCATGCGCTGTATTTACAGGATTTTTTAGTTTGTATATCTTTAATCTAATTGAAGTCTTTTTTAAGAGATATTTAATTTCATGGTTTTCATTTGATCTAGAGCATATTCGGGAGCTCTTAGGCAATGATACATTCCAATTACGAGATCTGGAATTAAATCATATTCCTAGATTAATAATGGGCGAAACTGAAGTATTATTTAGTGATTTCTATTTATTTATATTTCAAATTCTAATCCTAATTTCAATTATATATGCAATTAGAGCATTTTTAAAAAATGATCCAAAGCATTCACTTATTGCTATTGGATCAGTAACCCTTATGATTATTGTTCCTTTAATGGTGGAAGGCTTAAGAAACATGTTGAATTTAATCAATCTTCAAATTACTTACTTAGATGAAATGGTTAATCCAATTGACCCTAGTTTGACTGAAATACCAATCGATGAATTTTTTGCTTTTATCGCTAATCCTGTTATCTCATTCGCTATCATCTCTTACATTTATTTAGAACTTGCGTTCCAGATTAATTATACTGATATAGTTACAAAACCCTCCTTAGAAAGAAGTGATAGACTCGAAGCTCAGTTAAATATTCTCTCAAGAGAATCATACTTTATTACAGCTAATATTGATAAAATAAAGCAAGAAGCTAAAGAAAGAATCAAAGAATTAGAATCAGAACAAAAAGAAGGATTAGTCATCGGGAAATTTTTCGCAAAGACGGGTAAACGGTTTTCTTATGTAAAAGAAATGATAGAAAGGAAAAAATTAGAAGAAGAAGAAAAAAAATTAGTTACTGCAGCATCAAAAACAAGACGTCTAGGGAGGTATATTGATCGCCTTTTTCGAGAGGATTCTGAAGCTAAAGATACACTAACTGCAAGCTCATCAGCCCCTAGGGCTCGAAATTTAGCAACATCTACAATAATTAACTTTACTTATCGTGTAGGTCTACTGCTAATTATAAGCTTCATTATTATACACCCCCATTGGTTTTTAGAGACAATATTCCAATTACCTCCCGCAATTACTGAAAGTGTTGCAATGTATTCCCCCGAAGTTATCATAATTATATTAGGACCAATCATGGTGCTTTTTCCAGTAATTTCTAAACTAATATCATTTATCAAGCATAGGAATTTAGTAATCCGTTTGCAACAAGAAGGTCGTATAAAGGAACTTTTAACATCTGTTGGAGATTATGTTAGAAAAGAAGAACCTGAAGTTCCAGTAGAGGAAGAAGCTGGGGAAGTTGCAACCGAATCAGTTTAAATACAATTAATTCATTATATTCTTAAATTTACTATAAATTGAGCTAATTCAATCTTTTTTCTTAAATTAGTCATTATTGTATCATATAAATAAGTCTTGATTCCTAATTCTTCAATTTTTGGTTTTAAATCATAGTCTTTCATGTCTATAATAAAATGACCTAAAAAATCTTTATATAATCTAGCAACACCTACACATGAAACCTCCAAACCAATACTTTTCATCATTTTATCTGCTGGACCTTTAACTGATGCCCCTTCTATAATTGGGCTTATTCCAAAAACTTTATCCCTAACTTGGGAAAGAGTTTTCTTAATTCCTTTTACTTGTAGAATAGTTCCTATTGACACAATAGGATTTGATGGGCAGATTATGACTTTTTTAGCTTTTTGTATATATTTTAATATACCCTTAACTGGTACAGCCTCTTCAATACCTTTAAGTTCTACTTTTAAAATCTCTGGTTTACATTGATACTTAATGAAAAATTCTTCGAAATGCATCTTTCCTGAGGGTGTAGTTATATATGTTTCAACAGATTCATTACACATAGGCAAAATATGAGATTTAACTCTCAAATTTTTACATATCAAATCAGTTATCTCAGCTTTATTAAAACCATGATTGAATAAATCCGTCCGATAGATATGTGTAGCTAAATCTTTATCACCAACATT
This sequence comes from Promethearchaeota archaeon, assembly GCA_016839655.1. Next base: position 3,388 of record JAEOTW010000360.1, read on the forward strand.
AAACCATCCTGTATCATAATATTTCTTCAAAGAACTTAAACAATTAAAAGTATCATGTGCAAATCCCCATCCTTTTTCCTCATCCACTAAATTTGCTAATGTATAAGTTATAATATCTAAATCAGGACAAATTTTGAGTCCAAATAGTTCAATATCATCACCAGTATTCACAATAATCTTAAGAATTTCGGGATTTACCACTTTTGCTAATCCTTTAATTAATTTTGCAGCTCCGATACCTCCTGCTAATATTACAATATAATTTTCACTCATAGTATCAACCCAATACCCTTGGTTCATATATTATTTCTTTCATTTTTTTGCGATTTGGAGCTTTTACAGCTTTAAGAGGATATCCTACTGTAAAAAATGCCATTGGAATATAAGATTTAGGAAGTTTTAAAGATTCTTTTATAATCTCTTTGGCAAATAATGGAGCACAATACCAACATGCTGCTAACTTTTTTGTTTCAAAAGCAAGAAGCAGATAAGTTGCTGAGCTGCTAATACTCTGTACACCTAAAAATAATTCATTATGTGTTCTTTCAATATCTTCATACTTTTCTAATTCTTTCTGATCTAAACATAATAAAATTAAAAAAGGTGCCTGTAAAAAGGTATTTCTTGTTTTTTCACTTTTCACATTAATGACTTCTTCACCATTTCCATCTTTCAGTAAATCATATCTTAATTTTTGATTCATTTTATTTACTAGACTTTCACGTTGCACACCTTTCTGTAATATAATATACCTCCAAAATTGCCCATTATGGGCACTTGGAGCCCAACGCGCGAGTTCAATGCATTCTTCAATAACTTTTTTATCTACATCCTTGGATGCAAAATCAAATTTGTAGCTTCTTCGATTTTTGAGAATTTCTAAAAATCTATCATCTTTAGGTTCTCTAAATAAATCAATTTCCTTTTTTCGTAATATTGATTTAATTTTAGTCTTCTCATTAAATTGAAAATTATAACCTCTTATTAACACAATTGGAATCCCCTCATCTGATTCACCCATGACTAACTGTGCTGCTGCTGCTAGACTATCAACTTGACCAATGATAGTTGTTTGGAGTTTATATCCAAATAAATCTTTTTTACCTCGCATATCTAAAATTGGATCTATCCCTGAAACTCCAATAGCTGTTCCTATAGCTCCTATTCTAAAAGCTCTTCCAAATGAATCGGAAATAATTACTGCAATTTCCTTATTGGTTTTATTTTTTAGTGTAATTCTAATTTTCTCAGCATCAATATCTGGATTTTCTGGTAATAAGGTTATAATTCCTTCTTCACCCACATTAGATTTATCTATTCCAGCATCA
>JAEOTW010000361.1 GCA_016839655.1 Promethearchaeota archaeon
AGCGGATATTTGTTCATGGACTTCTGATTATAAAAAAGCCGAAAAAGTTTTATTAAGGTATCAAGGAGGAGGTACATTTTTACCAATTAAAGAAATCGCAACTCAATGTGAAAAAGCAGAAAAAAATTCTCTTGTATTTATAATTACTGATTTTGGAATATATAACTGGAGTAAAGCAAAAAAGATAATGATAGATCTCGCATCAAAAGGTCATAAAATAGTAGGATTTTTCATAGGTTCTGCAAAAATACCGAAAGATAAATTTAAAAACCTCTTAGAAAAGGTTAAATTTTACGGTATCGCGAATGTAAAAGATCTAATTAATCTAGTCATTAAAGAAGTGCATAATTATTATTCTTAGAGAATATAATTTAATATATAAAAACCTTTGAAAAACAATCTTTAAATTTAAAAGACCGAAGTATCTTATCTATATTAATTTAAAAGACTCTAATAAAAAAAAGAATTCGAATGGTTAATTTTTGTACAAATTGCGGTAATCCAGTGAAACCTAATTGGGAATATTGTCCTTCTTGTTCAAATCAAATTTATCTCACTCCTAAAATTGTTGAAAATCCAGAATTGGAAATCTATCAACCTGTAGATCTTCAATCAGAAAAAATAGAAATAGTTGGAATGGAGAAAGAACGTAAAGAAAGATTAACAAAAAAACAAAAAAAAGCATTAGTCATAGGTATTATCATAGTAGCTGCTTCAGTAATAACACCTATCGCTAGTATTTTAGCATATCAATATTTCTGGCCACAAAGGAATATTCAGTTCTATGTAAATCACGGAAATACTCCTACATCATATACAGTTTCAACTTCACGAGACATTTTAAATTTTTTTGTAGATGAACCGCATCCGTCTCATACTCATTGGGATCCTGATATTGTAGCATCAGTTATAACATCCTATTGTACCCCCAATTACTCAAAGATTAATCAAATTTCGCAAAGAATTAAATCAAAATGTCTTGATCAAGATGATTCGGAAGAAGTTGTGAATGCTTTACTAAGTTTTACCCAAGCGATTGGTTATAAAACTGAATTCATAGATTTAACTAAATACCCCATGGAGACACTATTCAATCAAGGAGATTGTGAAGATCTTTCTGTGTTATTTGGTTCATTAGTCGTTTCACTAGGTTATGAAGCAATTCTAGCAGTTATAAATTATTATGATACAGTTTTGGAACAATGGTTTGGTCATGCGTGCATAGGTGTATATTTAAATTTTACACCAACTCATCATTTGGGTTACCCTCCTAGTCATTCTTTCACTTTAGATAGCAAAGAATACTGGATTTGTGAAACTACATCTCAGGGCTGGATGATAGGTCATTTACCTACTTTAAACCCTAGTCATTATGTAATGGAGGCATATTCATTTATTAGTTAATCTACAAATTCTTTATTTATTTCTCTTAAATAAAGCTTCATAAAATAACGTTGACTTTGGCAATAAAGAAGTTTATCCTTACTAGTTAAATGCCTACACTTTTGGAGTACATTTGAAATATCAGTTAGAAGCTTAAAATTATCATATTTTGATTTTTGTGGTATATTATCAACAGTCTTAGTTAATTTTTCATTTAAAGCTTCGAGCTCATAGAATAAGTCCTTAAGGTTGAGAACTGGTTCTGATTCTTTTATTTTTGAAAAAATCAATCCTTCCATATGCCTATCAAATTTTTTTATGATTCAATCAAATTAGTGTAAATATCCCTATATTAGCAGAGAGATATCTACATATATATTAAAAACATATGGACTTATCTTTTGAAACTAAGTAATATGTGTGTAATATCATGTAATACGGAGGTGATATCATTAATATACTTATATTAAAAAGAAGCAAGAAAATAGAGAGGAATTAATTTTATAAAACCTCAATTATACTTTCAACATCTAACCAACCTTTTTTAGCATGAATTACATTGCCCTCTCCATCAATCACAAATTGTCCAGGGCTTTGCTTTTCCCAACCTTCGTATTCTCCATGCTCAATGCCTAATTTTGTAGCTTCTTTCATTTTTGCCCTTACTTTAGTTATTGCTCCTGCGGTCATCAATCCTAGATCATACTGTTTATATAATTCTTCTTTAGAACTCGGAATAACTGGAAAACCTATATTTTCTTTCTCAATGAACTCTTTAGCTACTTTCTCTCCAGATTGTGTAATATATAGGATTTTGGCTCCTTTTTCTTGAATATCAGCAGCACGATTTAATAACGTTTTTAGATCCAATTGACAAATATTGCATCCGAAATATCTTGAAAAGATTAAAACAACTTTTTGTCCTTTAAATTTTGCCATGTCTATTGGACCTAAATTAAAAGAATCTAATTTAAATAATGGGGCTTTATCTCCTTCCTTTAAATTTTTACTTCCCATAATTTCCAACTTTTCTTATAGTAATATCTTTAAAAATTAATATCTTCATAAAAGATTTATTGAAGTCTTTGATTAAGATTTCTTTCTTGTTATGATCTTGAATTTTAATAAAGCCAAAATAAAACCTATAAAAATTCTGAGGTTGATAATAAATAATATATATTAGGGGAAAAATTATGTTGAAAGGGTTTGTTGGGAAACTTTTAGTAATAGATCTAAACACTAAAGAAGTATATGAAGAACCTTTAGACGAAGAAATTGCAAAAAAATTCCTTGGTGGAGCAGGTTACTGCTGCAAATATTTATACGATAAAATCAGTAAAGATACCGACCCTCTTTCACCCGAAAATATCCTAATGTTTATGACTGGTCCTTTCTGTGGATCTAATGTTCCTACTAATGGACGATTTGTTGTATGTGCAAAATCTCCATTAACCGGAATCTGGGGTGAGTCGAATTGTGGAGGTTTTTTTGGTCCTGAATTGAAAAAAACAGGTTATGACGGAATAATAATCAGGGGATCCTCAAATTTACCTGTATATATTGAAATAACTGATAGTAATGTCAAAATAAAAGATGCTAGTGAGTTATGGGGAAAAGGTATTATTAAAACTTCAAAAATATTAAAAGAAAGCTTAGGTTCAGACTTTACACGAGTTGCTTGTATTGGTCCCGCTGGAGAAAATTTAGTTAAATATGCCATAGTCGCATCAGAAGATAAAGCAGCAGGAAGGACTGGCATGGGTGCCGTTATGGGTTCAAAAAAATTAAAAGCGATTGCAGTTAGAGGAAAAAAAATGTCTTACACTGCTGATAATCCTGAAAAATTCAAAGTCGCTATAAAAAATTCAAACGAGCAAATCAAAAATTCTTATATTGCTGAAGTTTTTGGTAGATACGGAACATCAGGAACAGTTGATGCTGCTAATGCCTATGGAGATTTACCAATAAAATATTGGACTTTAGGTACGTGGGATAAAGCATATAAAATCTCAGGAGTAACAGCAGCTGAAAAGATTTTTACAAAAAAATATCATTGTTTTTCATGCCCAATTGGATGTGCTCATAAAGCTATGGTTAATGAAGGAGATTACAAAACTGAAGGTGAAATTGAAGCAGCAGAATATGAGACTGTGGCAGGTTTCGGGTCATTAATTTTAAATGATAACCTAGAATCAATACAAAAAGCAAATTATCTATGTAATGATTATGGAATTGATACAATAAGTGGCAGTAGTACTATTGCATTTATTTATTATCTTTTCAATAATCAGAGGATTACATCAGAAGATATTGATGGTTTAGAACCAAAATGGGGGAATATTGATGCCGCAATTAAAATGATAAAAAAAATAGCATATAGAGAGGGAATTGGAAATTTACTAGCAGATGGTTCTGATATAGTTGGTAAACAGTTTAATATCTCTCAAGATGAAATTGCTACAGTGTATGGGATGGAAGTAGCTTATCATGATTTGCGACACATTTATGGTATGGCTGCAGCTTATGCTTTAGGGACTCCTAGAGGGCCATGTCATATATCTTGTGATTTGTTTTTATTGTTGTTTGGTTCTCAAATTGAAAGTTATGGAATTAAAGATATTGATTGGTATCAGGATGATAAAGAAATGGCAATTGTTAGCGCATTAACCCAAGATTATCGAGCTATTTATAATTCCATGATACTATGTAATATGACAAGTCTTTTACCTCGGATTATCATAGATCTAATTAATGCTGGAATAGGACTGAATCTTAACTTAGACGAATTAAAAAAACTCGGAGAACGGATTTATATGATGAAACGTATGTTTAACTTAAAAATGGGTATTACTGCTAATGATGACAGATTACCACAAATATTGCTTAATCCTGTTAATGAAGGTGGCGCAGCAGGTAAATCCCCAAACTTCGCAAAATTAAAGAAGGCTTACTATGAATATAGAACTTTTGATCCTGTCACAGGATATCCAAATCAAAAAAAATTAAAATCTTTAGGATTAGATAATCTTGTTATTTAGAAAATAACTAGACAAAAATACAAAGTCTAAAAATTTCTATTAATCCACTCTTCAAATTTTATTTTTCTAAGCTGTTCAGCCCATAATGCTTTTAAATTTGACTCATTAGGAAGTAAATTCTCTTCCTTAAGAGTTGTATATAACTTTTGAATTGTTTTTTCTATTAAAATTTCATATAAATGAGCTTTCTTACCCAATTCAATAAATTTTTCTTGAACTTCATTCCCTAGTCGTTTAATTATAGTAATCCAATTTTCCGTAAATTTCACGATATATTCTTCTAGTCTCTCAGAATCATCAGTTGATAATATTGGGATAGTCAATTTATAGTGTTCATTTTCCAATTTGATCAAATTATACCATTCTAAATTCATAAGATGATTTTCAACAGTCTTTTCGGTCCAATTGTAGGAAATATGGCAATTATATTCTTCTTTTGTTATTAATAATGGTTTGGGTGAGAAATTGACTTTTTCATATATCTCCTGGAAAGTTTTTGGACCACTAGCAAGTATAATTAAAATTTCACGTCTTACTTTATTATCTAAAATCCAAGGAATTTCTGGGTCATCCCATGGTTTTGCTGTAGTAAAATCAAACCAAGGTTGAATTTCATCAACATTTATTTTTCCAACAAAACGATAATTTTGATATTTTGTGTTTTCTTTCATTTTTCTCTCCATTTTAATTATATATATTTATTCTTCTTGAAGCATCGCCTCGATAAGAACTTCTGTTGCTTCTTCTTCAGTTAATCCTTTAGCTTTTAACTCATCTAGCCATTTTTGTGGAAACCTTCCTAATGATGCTTCATGGGAGACACTTGAAGTAGGATCTATTGCTCTTATAAAAGGTCTTGCCCTACAAATAGACCCCTTACCTAATACAATTTCATTACATTCAACATGACCGTTGCAATTCGGAGCATTACCCTCAGTAATTCCATACATTAAAACTTCTCCTCCATCTCGTGCCGCAGCTTTCATTTTAATGAGGCTTCTAGCATTATCTCCTTCAAGAAAAACAGAATCTCTAATCCTTACAGAATCATTTTTACATTTTCCAAAAGCTCTAATATTTGATTTTATTACACTATCTTTCATAGCATAAATATCAAGTAATATCTTTACTTTTCCAGGAGTTCCCCTTGTGAGATTAAAATTATTTTCAAATATACTGTTTTCACCAACATACATATAACCTACTGGAGCTACTAAAGCTCCTGAATTTTCACCATGATAATGAGTTTCACTGTATGTAAAATTACAATTTTTTCCAATATAAAAATGCCCAAACATTTTGTGAATTAATCCATTTGCTTTTGGAAAGCTGCAGTGAGCTTGTACAGTTACTTCTGTATTATCTTCAGCAATAATTCTTGGAAAGATTTCTTGGACACCCGTCTCTTTATTTACTCCGAAGCATAAATGAATAGGTTCTTCAATTTTAGTTCCCTCTTTAATAATCACATCAGCAACAATACCATTTTCAATTTCTCTTCCTTTTAGAATAACTCCTTCAACTTGTTCCACACCACTGATCTTATTGAAATTTAATAAAAGTTTAGCTCCTTTCCCATGTCCTGGCATAAAGTCTCTGATATCTATATTATAATCTTCTAGGCTTTCTAATATTTCTTTTGGATATTCTTTGCTACTCATAGTCCTTGTTCCTCTTGAAATATTTTATCAATATAATCTTCATCAAAACAAGCACCCTCCCCATTAAATAATTTTCTCTTGCAAAATTCTTTTAATCCTGCTTTAGCGCAATATCTTAACATAACTTTCGGGAAAATATCTGTTAATAGGGCATCTCCTCTCCATACAAGGGTTCCGTAATCTGCCACCATTCCAATATCTTCTCTATGAGTAATCAATAAAATTGTCATGTTTAATTCCTTGATTTTACTAAAGATATTTAAAAAATCTTCAATAACAATAAAATCTAAACCAGAATCTGGTTCATCTAAGATGATCAATCTAGGGCGCATAGCAATAGCTGCAGCTAATTCAACTCTTTTTCTTTCCCCGCCACTTAAAGATTCATCTATAGTACGATTTATATATCTTTCTGGTTCTAAGTTTACGATTTTTAATGCTTCAAGGACTCTTTCTTTAACATTTTTCTTATCTTTTATTCCAAGTGAAATATATTTTGGAATAGATAATCCATCTATTCTAGCTGGTTCTTGCCATGCTAAAGTTATCCCTAACTTAGCACGGTCAGTTATACTCATATTAGTTATGTCAATTCCATCAAAATATATTTTTCCTTCAGAGGGCTTATAATTTTCTAAACCCATAATAGTATATGCTAATGTTGATTTACCTGAACCATTTGGGCCAATTACTGCATGAATTGAGCCTTCATTTACTCCAAATGAGACCTTGTTTACAATTACACATTTTTGATCTAACGTAGGTATTGTTAAATCTTTCACTTCTAAAATCAAATAAATTCACTTTATATGGACTAATTAACTTTACTGTATAATACTCAATAAGATAATAAGTTGTATCTTTAATAAAATTTTAAATCGAAGTAATTAATATTGGAATGAATTTCACTTTTTTGATTTATAATAGGTTAATTTTAATAATGTAAGCTCAATAAATAACATAAGAAGAAATTACAATATAATCAAAATTACACCTTAAAATAAAAATCTACATTATTGGTGAAAAATATGGTAAAAAAGGAATACATTTGCGAGAAAGGTAAGAGATCCAGCATTATAATTGAGGATTTAACAGTTGAAATTAAAGAGGGTGCCACATTTGTTATAGGTTTTGCGGGAATTGGGTTAATAGGACCTATTGTTGCCAATACACTTATTGAACAACTTCCTGATATGAAAGAAATTGGTTTTGTTACATCTGAGTATCTACCCCCCATTTCAGTATTCTATGCGGGAGTTTTAAAACATCCATTTAGATTATTATATTCTCCAGCAAAAAACTTGATTGTGGGTATTTGTGAAGTTCCATTTCAGATTCCAACAGCATACAACGACTTAAGTAAAACGATTTGTAACTGGGCTCTATCTGAGGATGTTAAAGCAAAGGAGATTGTAATTTTCCAAGGGATTCCTCAAAGAGGTATTATAGATGAATATCCTGTCTATTATGCCGCTGAAGAAGAGATGATGGAGCATCTTGAAAAGTTTGGGATTACTAAAGTCGAGAAAGGAATCATAGTGGGACCGGAAGCGACTATCTTGAACGAAGCATTGACAAATAGATTGGATGCTTATGCTTTATTCACACCAGTCTTAGAAATTCCTACTCCAGAGGGGGCTGCCAGTATTTTGAAAGTTCTAAATAAAATATATGAATTAACCATTGATACAGCTGCCCTTATAGAACAAGGAAAGGAAATTAAAGCTAAGATGCTGGAACTAGCTCAGAAAGCACAGCAATATCAACAACAGCAACAATTACCTGGAACTGGAAAAGAATATACTGGCTATTTTCAATAAGATAATAATTTTTTTTAAAATTTTTTGAATTTAGTTTCTATTTCTTATTCCATTTTTTTTTAATAAATATCTAATTCTGTTCGGGCAATTATTGATATTCTATAAAAAATAATTTTATAATAAACTTGATTTTTGATTAAATAGATGCTTAAAGCTATATAAAAAAATAATACCTCAGGTAATTTACCATTAAAGAAAAATTTATTCCTGTTCAGATTGATCAAGAACAATGTGTAAGGTGTGAGCGCTGTATGCGAGCGTGTAAGGCTAAAGCAATATATTTTGAACATGGAATCAGAAAAGTTGATTATGTTGTTTGCAAAGCATGTTTGAATTGCGTTCAAGTTTGCCCGAGAAATGCTATAGAAGTAACCTCAATAACAAGTCCCGATCAAATTGTGAGTATTAAAATCGACCATGAGAAATGTAATCTTTGTGAAATATGTCTTGATGAAAATGGAAAATTCTGTCCTAAAAACCTGTTCTATAAAGACATAGTTACAAAAGTAGGACGAAAAGAGGAAGGAATTAGATATAAATATAGGGAAATTGCTAAATGTAAAAGTTGTTGTAAATGTGTAGTTCACTGTCCAGAAGGCGCAATTGAGCCTGTTACATTTGAAGCTTAAAAGAATCTTAGAGATCTTTAAATTTATTAAGGATTAGAGGTTTAATTTCTGAAAATTCTGATATAACAACTATTCCTTCCATTTTCTTTAATTTTTCTATGTTCTCAAGTTCAATATCTCTGATTTTTAATACTAAAGGGCTCCCATCTGGTCGAGAAGTTACTATTGGCTCAGTATCTTGATCTGAAGGGAATATATATACCTTCTGTCCTCCTTTAATCGCTTGAGCAACACAATTGGTAATAAGAGTATCTGCAATACCGTGTACTATCTTGGCAACGCTATTAGCAGAAACAGGACATACTAAAAACATATCATAATTTCCAAGTTGTAGAGGTCCCGCATAGAATGGAATGTTCGGTGTTTTTTCTACTTTCACTTTTTTGACTGTATCAGAGAGAGCTAACCACTTTTTGTACCATTTCACAACCGCAGCACCTTCTTTTGATAAAATTACTGTCAAATCAATTTCATAATTTTCTTGCAAATCTTTCATTAAATTGATTGATTCTTGAAGCACATATCCAGTACCAGTTATGCCCCACATTATTTTTTTTGTCATAATTTTCACATTTTTATCCAATAAGAAGAATTAATAATTTAGGCAAAATAAATATTTAATGATAATAT
>JAEOTW010000370.1 GCA_016839655.1 Promethearchaeota archaeon
ACCTACACAAAAAACAATTACATTAGGAAGTTTATTGAAATTAAATCCTATATATATAAAGTATGATGGATTAAAAAATGAAATTGAGAAATACTCTCTGTCGTAATGAATTTTAGTATGTTCAATTTATATGGGTGTGCCAAAAGTCACACAACCATAAATAGCTGTGTGACTTTTTTATTATTAGAAATTGTTAGATATCCAAATGTGTTGTATATTTATGAACTATATCTCTGACTTTATTTTCCCATCCAGGAGTATGTATTACTCTTTCAAAATTGTTGCCGTATCTGCCAGACATTAATTCAATCCGACTAAGTGCACTTAATTCCTGCCAATCGCTATGCATTATATATAATGCATTACCATACCTAATATTTTCAAATACTACCAAGTCATCATCAAGTAGTGCACCAAAATAACGCTGCAACCCACTAGTACCATATAATAATTCTTTTGGATTTAAACTTATTATAAAGTCATATCTATCTTCAATGTTTTGCATTTGTTCGACAGTTGGAGTGCTCCTGCCAAAAACTCTTTTGATATCATCTTCTTTATTTCCAGGGGGTAAAAACTCCCATGCAAGTTGAGTTGTTCTGAGATAATCTTCAAAAGTACTGTTTGATGGGTATACATCACAAGAATAAATGTTTTCTTGTAATAAGTTTAGAGCACTGAATAAATCTTTATTAAAGGTTTCAGTTTCCCTATTTAATACTTCACTTAATTCAAATTTAATTATAAATTTATCTTGTTCGATTGATTTATTTTGACATTCAATTTTTATGCTCGATAATTTTGGAGATATGATATCTCTAGGATACATTTCATATGGCATATTTACAGTATGTGTATGCCATGTTGAACCCCAGGTTGGGACTTCCATTGAACGGTAATGAGTTTCTTTAGGTAAATCTTTCCTTACAATTTCTTCTCCATTTATATTTTTATCTGAATATCTTCCCTGACTATAAGCAGGTATAACTTCATTCGGAATAGTTAATGATGTATCATCTATATTTATATTTAGATGAGAAAGATTTCCCTCTAGGATATAACTTTTATCAAAAGTTTTTACAAGTCCAACAACTACATATTGACTTTCAATGTTTTCAAGTTTATGTAAAATACTTTTAGGTATTTTTCTTATATTTTTTTTTGCCAATTTTTTTCCTTATATATTTTCTATATCTTAATAAAGAGAGTAGGAATAGATTTTATTATTACTACCTCAAACCACTAATCTTTTGCTTTGTTTAAGCCATTAACCATAAAAGTTATTCTATATTCTGACTTATAAGCAATTATCTTTGTTGGCATTTACATATAAATTATTAATTAGCATATATCACATTGGTATTGTGTAGATTATATAACTTTCCTGTTTCATTAAGTTATATTTAATTTATAATCTAGTAGAATACCGAACTTCAATTATGTAACACACTATAAATAACAATAGTAGTTGCCAACCCATCATTATACTTAATTTATGCTTAAAAATAGCTTATTTTATGTAAAAAACTCATTTTTTTAAATTTAATCTTTCCTTATGCAACAATACTTTACATTTTCAGCTAATTACTAACAAATACAATTTTAATCATAAGATTATTTTTTTAACTCTGCACCGAGTTAAATCTATATTTCTATATTATTGTGTCTATGCCTTTATTAAAGAGGTTTCTTTTTGTGTAGTTAAATTAATTCGTTTTAACGGAGAACAGAATAACTTTGAAGAAGTCTTCAGATTATGATAAAGTTGTTCGAGATATATTAAAATTAGTTGAGATGAAGGGTTGGTATCCAAATAATATTGTAGTCGATGGTCAAAATGTACCTCATAGAAAAAATTAAATATGAAATTTTCCCTCGTTCCCATAGCCTTGATCCTCATCCAGCGTGATAGTCTCTATCTTCGCTTCTCTTGAGAGAAAAGGTATCTAATTATCTTCCAAATTGTCTTTCGCACGGGATACCATCACCATCACCATCCATTCTAGTACCAGGACAATAATCATTGAAATATTTTGCTTCAGCATATGATCTCATTTGACTACAATACT
>JAEOTW010000362.1 GCA_016839655.1 Promethearchaeota archaeon
GAACAGTGGTCCCTTTGGATCTACACGTGCAGCAGCTCTTGCGTCAAACCATGAAATTGAACCGCATAAACTCATACGATTTGGCGTAATACAACAAGCATGCGTTGGCGCAAATGACTGGCACAATACACAGCCGTAAAACATATCGACGTCTTCATCATTGATGCTTCGGGCTCTTTCATCTCTTTTATTGTAGATCTCTAAAGCGAATTCATAAGGTTCTGAAATTTTATCCGGATCGGTATAGATTGTAACTTGTGCTTTTTTAATAATAGGGAGTTCAGCTTTATACAATCTAATTAAAATTGTTCCAAGCATCTGAAATGAATTAAAACCTTTTTCAAATGCAGCTTTAGAAATTCGCATCCAGTTGGTGTATCTTTGGTTCAAATGCATTATTCCATTTACGAAATTGCAGAATTCATGAACCCTTCTTTCAAAGACAGCTTCTAAATCTTCCTCAAGCTCAGGTCCCGCTACTTCCACCAAAATTCCTATTGGATATCTCGAACCTTCTTCCATTTCTTTAAGATCAGGACCTATAAGATTTACTTTTCCATCCTCAATTTCCTTCTCCTTTTTTACCCTGACGAGCTCAAAATGCTGTTCTATTTTTGGACCACCGAGTTCTACATACATTTGGTTTCCTCGAATTCTTTCACCTTCATACACGGGTCCAACATCTACAGGCATATCAGCAAAACTCATATCTATTTTCTCCTCTTATTTTTTTAATAATCTTTTATAATTTTTCAATTAAATTTTCTAAAAATAATTTCCAATCTTCATCGCTTAGATTTGGTAAACTAAATCTGGCGTTTGGATGAGAGTATTTATCTAATTCTATAGTTTTCACCCAGTTTGTAAAGTTTTTGATCCGAGATAATGCTTGCGAGACATAAAATACTAAGTGTCCACCGAAGATTGCCATAGAATATTGGCCTTCTCCATCAAAGCCGGTCCATTCTTTATCACATAATCGATTTGTAATATTAATCAATGACATATCATATAGTTTTCCATCAGTAATTTTGTCTTTTAGATAACTATAAGTATGACCTGTACTGACTACATGACAATCAATTTTATTAGCAATCTCAATTAAATAATCTGCTACCTTTTTCTCATCTAGTTCCCAATTTAATGATTCAGCACCAATTACTATTACCTTTTTCATAGGTGTTTTAAGTAAATTTGCAATTACTGTAGGGTCTGAAACAGAAGTACCCATCTCAGGGCCAGGGATATTTGCTTTTTGATATGGACGTGCCATTTCACTCAATTTCCTCTGTTTTTATTTTTAGCTGTAACTTTTAAAATAATTGTTATACTTAGAATTATTAAAGACAATATAAAAAAATTGTTTTTATTAAGTTTAATCCAAGAAGAGCTGAAAAAATATAAAAAGAAATAATAGACTTGGTAAAAATTATAATTCTGGTTTTTTATCTTGCCAAGGAGAGATCTCTTCAAATGCTCTCGACGCTTGGAGGATGGTTAGCTCATCAAATCTCTTACCGACAATTTGCATTCCAACCGGCAATCCATTATTAGACCACCCACAAGGGATTGAAGCTGCGGGATGCCCACTCATATTAAAAGGATAAGTAAAAGGAAGCCATCCGAGGGCAGTTATATTTTTTCCATTGATAGTGATATTTGTTAAATTAGTTTCATCATCTATATCAAATATCATACTTGAATTTCCAATTTCAAAAGCAGTACATGCTAAGGTTGGAGTTATTAAAATATCTACTTTTTTAAAAGCGTTACATATATCTGCATAAATTAATTCTCTATATATTTCTGCTGTTTTTATTTGTCTTGCAGAATAATTCAATCCCATTTTAATGAGCTTAACAAAAGCAGGGTCCATTTTATGTTCCCATGCTTTTAGAAATCTACCTAAACTATAAGCAAACCCAGAGCTCCAAATTATTGTCATTGTTAATTCGGGATTTCTTTTTTTCAATTTAATTTTACTTCTATCTATTGACCATCCAAAATCCTCAAACTTTTGAATTCCATTAAAAACAGTCTTCTCAACTTCAGTATCAAGCGATTCAGCAAATCCTAAATCAAATGAATATCCAATTTTCAATTTTTTTGGTGTTTCATCAATTTTTTCAAAATAACTATCTTTAGGTTTGGGTACTGAGTATCTATCTGAATCATCTTGACCTGCTATTATATCTAACACTAATGCCGCATCTTTAACGTATCTCACAATAGGACCTTTATGAACTAATGTACCAAGATAACCCGATGTTTGCATTAGATTTTGTGGGACTCGTCCAAAAGTAGCTTTAATACCAAAAACGCCACAAAATGAGCTAGGAATTCTTATAGATCCTCCTCCATCTGATCCAGTTGCAATCGGACATAAACCTGAAGCCACAGCACTAGCCGCTCCACCACTGGATCCTCCGGGAGTTCTTTCTATATTCCAAGGATTTTTTGTTTTTCCAAAAATTAAATTATCTGTTTCTCCTTTATAACCAAAGGCAGGAGTGTTAGTCTTACCTAGGATTACTACCCCTGAGTCTCTCAATCTTTTAATAAAAATTGCATCAGTTCCAGGTATATTATTTTCCATCAATTTACTACCATAAGTAGTTCTAATCCCTTTTGTTTCTGTTTCATCTTTAATTGAGATTGGAACTCCATTCAATAAACCTAATTTTTCTCCATTTTTAACAGCTTGATCCGCTTTCTTTGCTAATTCTCTAGCTAAATCAAATGTAGGTGTACAATAGGCATTAATAATGGGATTTATCTTTTCTATTCTTTCAATGATAATTTCAGTGATTTCTTCTGAGGTGATTTCTTGAGTATTTATTTTTTCTCTCATTTCATAAGCAGGCATATAAAATATATCTTCTTTTTCCATTTTTAACACATTTTGTCCTTAGAATTCTAATAAATTGCATTTTGTAGTAGATTTCACGTATAAAGAATGAAAATTTTTTATTAATACATTACTTTTTTAAATCGATATAGTTAGATTCTTATATAATTTGATAGGAGATTATACAATGTGCGAATTTAAAATTATCAATCAAACTGATGGTTCTCAAATAGCTGAGGATATTTTAATATTATCATATACAGAGAACAATGAATTAGTTTTAAAGGATGTATTAGGGATGGGAGAAAAATTAGATTCTGCGTTAATTTTAGATGTTAATACAATGAATCAAAATTGTGTTGTAATCCAACATCCATTAATTAAAGAATTTATTAGTTTAATAAGAAATCTCAAAGATAAGAAAATCAATTTAGAGCAACTCGAAAATTTTAAGAAAAGTATAGATAGTTTAAAGTAAAATTATATATAAAAAAATTAAATATTCTTTTTTTTATTTGAGATAAACTTCTTATAATGAATGGTAATAATACTAATAAAACTGAGAATTGTGAATGATAAGATAAAGCATTTCTTAAAAATAAAATAAAAAAAAGAAACGAGAAAGTCTCCTGATTTTCTCCTGTAAATTATTGTTAATTTCTTCCTTACCTTTTTGGCGGAAGGATTTCAATCTCGATAGATGAGACGTTACTATCAGTTCCATCCCTATTGGTTATTGTTTCTGTCCCAATCTGAATTTCACCATAGCTGCTTCCCGATACAAACTTATTCATCAAAATTTCAGCTACATCCACAGCACGAGAAATAGATCTTCCTCGAGCTAATAGTCTAACTGGTTTATCGTTTAAAACAACCATAGCTGCCATCACATAAGCCATCGATTTCTTTTTGCCAATAAATACTTTTGAATCATCTTCTTTTTTAGCCAAAATCTATCACCTTATCACTAGCTATATTAATTATTTCTTTTTTTAGTAGGATTCTTTTGTTTTCCTTAATTACAGTTTATCTTAGGTTAATTATCTATAGATAACTATGTTGAATAAACTAAGTTTAGATTTTAATGTTATGGAAATAATTTTTTTTTTCTTGGTTTATTGTTAAAAGGGAGAAATAAAAAATAAGATAAAAACCGGTTTAAAGCATATGTATACGAGCAAAATATAGTAAATCAAAGAATACTCAGTAAAAATTCTTTCTAAAATCTTTGATATATTGCTTTTTATCCTCATATTCATACCAAGCTGAACCAATCTTTTCTAACTCATAAGCTTCATTATAAGATTTATCAGCCAAGTGATTGCTGCATAATTTTATTGCATTTAAAACAGTTTGGTTTTTAGTAAACAGAAATTTTGCTTTATCCAGCGCAACTTTCATTAACTCTTCTTTATCTTCCACTATATGATCTATTAAACCTATTTCTAATGCTTTTTCAGCACTAATTTTTGCAGCAAACATAAGTATCTTTTTAGTCCAAGAAATACCAATGATTCTTGTCATCAAAACAATGATTCCCGTACCCGGAAAAACGCCTAAATTAATTTCTGGCATCATAAAAAAACTATTCTTTACAGCTAATCGATAATCGGAACATAATGCATATGCTACACCATCACCCATTGCTTTACCGTTAATAGCACAGATGACTGGTTTTCCATAATAGAACAATTCTTGGATAGTTGCTGCTGTTTTTTCATATTCTTTTACAGCTACGTGATCACTACCGTCAATTTCATCAATATCCATCCCAGTAGTGAATGACTCTCCATTTCCAGTTAATATTATTCCTCTAATCTTTTCTGCTTTTTGGCAAAATTCTATTGCCTTCTTTAAATTTTTTGCCATCTCAGTCGTAATTGCATTTCCTCTATGAACTCGATTCAAATGTACGATGCCAAACTTCTTATTTATCGAAAACTCAATAAATTCTCCAAAATCTAAATTTTCAATAGTCATTATTAATTTCCAAATTTTTACTATTCAAATTTTTTTCTCAATTTTTTAATAAATTGTTCTCTATCTTCAAACTCATACCAAGCTGAACCGATTTTCTCTAATTCATACGCTTCATTATATGTTTTATCACCTAAGTGATTACTACATAATTTAATTGCATTCAGTACGGTCTGATTTTTTGTGAATATAAACTTAGCTTTATTTAATGCAGTTTTCATTAACTCAACTTTATCTTCTACAATGTGGTCAATTATACCTATTTCTAATGCTTTTTCAGCACTGATTTTTTCAGAGAACATGCACATTTTTTTAGTCCAAGGAATACCAAGAATTTTTGAGAAGAGTACCAGACATCCAGTACCAGTAAAGATTCCTGAATGGATTTCCGGCATTTGAAAGAAGCTTTCTTTGGTAGCGATTCGATAATCACAGCATACAGCATACACAACACCCTCACCCATCGTTCTGCCATTAATAGCACAAATAGCCGGCTTCCCGTTATAGATTAACTTGCAAACATCTGCTGCTGTAGCTTCTAAATATTTTACTGCGTTATGGTCACTCCCATCAATAGCTCCTAAATCTACTCCTGTACTAAAAGAAGTTCCATTATTAGTTAATATTATCCCTCTGATTCTCTCCTCCTTTTGGCAATATTTTACTGCTTCTTTTAACCTTTCGAATTGTTGAATATCAAAGGCATTTGATCTATGAAGCCTATTTAGGGTAATAATTCCAAATCTTTTCTTTATTGTAAAATCAATATATTCTCCAAACTGCATATTATTTGAAGACATAATTTACATTAATTTTCAATTAATAAAAAACAATAATATATTGATTCAATATAAATGAATTATAGAGACTTAAAAGTTGATGAAAAGCAAAAGATAATTTAATACATGCCAGTTCATATCACAGAATTTTTAGAGGAAAAATCGGGTAATATCAAGAAAAAAGATTTAAAGAGATCACTCAACTTAAAGCAAGTTTTTATAACAATTAATCAGCATCTATATGGGAAATTAAAGTACACAGACACAGATACAAGAACACGTTCCAAACAGATAATTAATCTCCTCTTGTGTAAATTGGTTGATGAAATTAATAAAAAACCAGAAGAAGAAGTAGAATTTTGCATTAGAAAAGGTGAATCTAATAAAGATCTTTATTCTCGAATTCAGAAATTTTTTATCAAAAGCGTAAGAGAAAAATATCCGGAAGTAATGGAAATATATGAACAAATTACTCTGAATGAGGAGCTAGTTCATTTAATTATTGAAGAATTACAATATATTTCACTTCTTCAATCATCTAAGGATATTTTAAGTGATGCATTTGAAATCTTTGTAAGTAAGATATTAAAGGATGAAGGTGGACAGTTTTTTACTCCACCTAATATCATAAAATTTATGGTTAATTACTTAAATCCTGAAGTTGATTCTAAGATTTTAGACCCTGCATGTGGTCATGGAGGATTTCTGCTTGAACTGAAAGAAGTCCTATGGTCAAAATTGGATTCAGAAAGTGAAAAAATCGAATCAATATCAAATCTTTATGGCATAGATAAAGACTTATTTCTAGCCCGAATTAGTAAATTATATTTAGAGATATTGAGTAATGGAAAATCAAACATCTTTTGTGAAAATTCTCTAGAGCCAAAGAGCTATAGGACCCAAACTCAGCAAGTCATAAGGGATGGTTTGTTTGATTATATATTTACTAATCCTCCTTTTGGAGTTAAGATTCCTATTAATAGTAAAGAAGTTCTTTTAAATTATAAGCTAGGACATGTCTGGAAAGATATCAATGATGAATGGGAAATGCAAAATAAATTAGTAAAGCAACAAGCACCCCAAATTCTATTTATTGAAAGATGTGTTCAGTTACTTAAATATGGGGGGAAATTAGCTATAGTTTTACCGGAAGGAATTTTTGGAAATCCAACCGATCGATATATCTGGGAATTTTTAACTTCAATGGGCAAAATTCTAGGTATTATTTCACTAGATCAAAATACATTTCAACCATATACATGTAATAAAACAAGTATCTTATTTTTTGAGAAATTAGAAAATATGTCTAATGATTATGAAATTGATTTTGCTATAGTTGAAAATGTTGGTCATGATAAAGACGGCAAAATTCTATATAAACTGGAAAGAGATGGAAGTAAAAAGTTAGATTTTAATGGAAATTCGATTGTAAACGATGATTTAAATGGGTTACATTTAAAACTTAAAGCGGCTGAAGAATTCAATTATCTGAAGGATCAAAAATATTTTAAGATAAAATATAGCCAAATCAAGAATAAAATTTTCATTCCAGTTTATTACATTGGAGTAGAAAAAATATTAAAAAAATTCGCTAATGATAAGAATTTCATTCTTCTTAGGATTAAAGATTTAACCGATAAAAAGATAATTTATACTAATAAAGGAGGTTATATTCCTAGAGGGGATGAAATTGGATCACAGCTTTATGGTTTAGGTGATGTTCCATTTATTAGAACTAGCGAAATCAGTAATTGGGAAATAAAATTAGATTCATATAAAAAGACAAGTGAAGAAGTTTATGAACAATATAGACTTAAACAAAATATTGAAGTAGGCGATATTCTTTTAGTCAAAGATGGTGGCCCAAATCTGATTGGGAAAACTGCTTATATTACAGATTTGGATACACGAATCATTATTCAAAGTCATATCTTTCAAATAAAAATACTAGAAAATGATGAATCCATAGATTCTTACCTCCTTTTACATTTATTAAATTTGGATATTGTTCAAAAACAAATCCACGCAATAACTTTCGTTCAAGGAACTATAGCGACTATAGGGAATCGAATAATGGAAGTCTTTTTGCCAATTCCTTCTGATATTAATAAACGGGTAGAAATTTCGAAGCATATAAAAAAAATTATAGAGGAAAAAAAGAATATTCGCAAAAAAATTCGAGAATTATCATTAAAATACTCGTTTGATTAAATCATTAATCCTTTTTTAATTTAACTTCTGTTAAGAAAATAAGCTCTTTTGCCTTCTTTAATTCTTCACTTGAGATTGGTAGGATATCCATTATAGCATAAGTCCTATTATTTAATGCAACAATCATTCCGGGTTCAATCACCATATTTTTTACCTTTCTTGAAGCATGAACCACAAAAAAATTACCATTGGAGGTTGCAACAACTACTCTTGGTTTTTCTTGTTCTATAACATGAACAACTACAGCACCTAACAGAGGAGGTTCTCTTAATCTATCAATTTCATTTCTTAAACTATGTAATTCTTGTTCCAACCTTAAACGCTCCGCGTCCAATAATTGTTTTTCAGTTTCTAAATTACGTAATCTCTTTTCTAACTCATCCTTATAAATATCATTTTTACCTGACATTAGAATCTCTAAAATTTGTTTAGGATTTTAAAGAGATTTTATCTTATTTAATCTTTGGTATAAATTCCCATATTAACTTAAAAATTACTAAAGTTCAAAATCCTTAAAACTAATTATTTCATATGAAGATCGAAACATTCTCTATGGAATCCTATGATGATATTATCTCCATTTGGAGGAAAACTGGAGTCAGTGTATGTTCTACAGACACGAAAGATGAAATTAAAAGAATCCTTGATAAAAATCCTCAGCTTTTTTTAGTAGGAAAAATAGACCAAAAGATCATTGGAGTAGTTATAGGTGGATTTGATGGAAGAAGAGGATATGTGCATCATCTTGCAGTTGATCCAAATTATCAAAAAAGTGGATATGGTAAAATGATAATGGATGAATTAACTTCTAGGTTTCGTAAAATGGGTGTACACAAAGTTCATCTCTTTATTGAGAAATATAATAAAGAAGTAGTCAACTTCTACCTCAATTTGGGATGGGAGATTAGAGATGATTTAATAATGATGAGTTATGTCCCAGATAAAAATTTATACAAAATGAGGATTTAACATGCTTTTTCAGTGTGAACTATAAAATAATTCATATCATTCATTTCTCATATATTAAAACCTTTAAATAATATTGAAATGAATAATATCACATATTTCATAAAAAACAAGTATGAATCAAAATGAATGTCGAAATGAGTAAAGAAGACTTAATAAAGTTTTACGGAATTGATAAGAAATGGCCAAAAGAAACACCTAGACATAATGATTATGAAGCAGTTCCCTTAGAACAGCTTTTAAGTGCGACAGCTTTAAAGTATCCTGATTCCGAAGCCATTTTTTTTGAAGGATTTAGAATGACATATCTTGAATTAGATACTCTGGTAGATCAGTTTGCTACGGCTTTAGCTAAGTTAGGTATTAAAAAAGGAGATGTCGTGTGCATTGATTTACCAAATATGCCTCAATATGTTATTGCTCATTGGGCTGCTGTTCGAATTGGAGCTACTTCTAACCCTATATTACCTGTAAATAGATTTGTTGAGATTGTTCACCAAGTAAATGACTCAAAAGCAAGTACTCTAATTATCTTAGATTTCCTATATGAAGAATACCTCCTTGGTAAAGATCTAGGTAAAATGCCAACATTGAAACAAATAATTTTAACGGGAACAGCTGAATACTTGCCTTCATTGAAAGCTAAGCTAGGAACTGCATTGGGTAAAGTTCCTAGAATGAAAGAATGGCCTGAAAAAGAAGGAAAAATAACTTTCTATAAATTTCAAGAAATTTTAGAAGATGGAATTCCAATAAACTTGCCTAAAGTAGATTTCAATCTTGAAAAAGATATCTCTGTCTTAATTTATACAGGAGGTACAACAGGAGTTCCTAAAGGTGTAATGACATCTCATTATTCGATGGTAGTAAACGCACTTCAAACGGATATCTGGGCTACAACGCAATTACCAGAAATGAATGATTTAAAAGGTAAAGGAGCTATGATGTTAGTTGTTCCGCTTGCTCATTCTTTTGGTAATATTGGGATGACTGTATCTGTATTAGAGGGGTGGAAAATGATTCTATTGCCACGACCTCCCGAAAAAATTTCCAATATACTAAAAATAATGATGAAAGAGAAAGCTACATATATGCCGGGAGTTCCAACACTTTATATAAAAATAAATGAAGATCCTGATTCGAGTAAATATAAAGGCAAATTAGATTCTCTTATTGCTTGCATAAGTGCTGCTTCAGCTATACCTGAAGAAGTTAAAAATGAATTTGAAAAGTTAACTGGAGTGAGTATTGTAGAAGGCTATGGAATGTCAGAATGTTCTCCAGTAGTTTCTTTGAATCCATTTAAAAAAGAAATTCAAAAAGTAAATACGGTTGGATTTCCTGTCTCCGATACATTACTTAAAATTGTAGATGCTGATAATGGTACAGAAATCCTATCTCCTTGTCCAAATGAAACTTGTGAAAATTGTGGCGAAGATGAATTCAAACACATAGGTGAAATATGCTGTACAGGTCCACAAGTAATGAATGGATACTTAGGAAGGAAAGAAGACTCTGAGTACGCATTAAGGAAAGACTCTGAAGGTGTAGTTTGGTATTATACAGCAGATATTGGATGTATTGATAACGAAGGGTATTTACACATCAAAGATAGAAAAAGAGATATGATCAAAAGGAAAGGTCATGGAGTCTTTCCGAGAGAAGTTGAAGATTTAATTTATATGAATGAAGCTGTCAGCGAAGTTGGTGTTATCGGAGTACCGGATCCTGAAACAGGACAAGAAATCAAAGCTTTTATTTCTCTAAAGCCTGAGTTTAAAGGAAAAGTAACCGAAGAACAACTCTTGGAATGGTGTAAAACAAATATAAGTCCTTATAAATATCCAAGGATGATAGAGATTGTTCCTGAATTACCAAAATCAGTTGTCGGTAAAATATTAAGAAGAGAATTACGAGAGGAATAATAATTTTCTTTATATTTTTCTTTTTTCAATGAAAAAAATAGTAATTGAAAATTATTTTATTTTTGAACATAAGTTTTTTAATATCTTTTCAGCTTTATTTGTAAATCCTGATACTATATCATCAACGTCTAGTATTGAATCAATTAATCCAACTGTTTGACCTACTGGAACAGCACCATCTACAGTATCTCCTTTCGTATAAACTAATTCATACGCCAAAAGGTCTGTCAGATACTCATCTATATCATAAGCTAATTCTTGGGATATTTTTTCATCTTTAGACATAATTTTTCCATGGTCTAAGCAATATTTGTTTTTAAATAATCTTATTGGTCCGAAACCACCAGTAGTAAGCATAGTATCCCGAGCTGTGGCAGGAGGAATAAGATCTTTATAATTTTGATGAAATTCACTTTCAGAAGAAGCTATAAATCGAGTTCCCATCGCAACAGCATCAGCACCCAATGCTAATCCTGCGGCTACACTTTCTGGGGTAGCAAAACCTCCACATCCAATTAACATTTTATCAGGATACTTTTGAGCAACTTGTTGAACCAAAACTAAAGTAGTAACCCCTTCATAACTCTGATGCCCTCCACCTTCGGTGCCTGTTGCGACAATTCCATCACAACCGGACTCTACTATTTTATCAGCTAACCATAAAGCGGGACCGACATGGAAATGATACATGTCAGGTGCTTTTTCTTTCCACATTTTTCCTGCAACTCGAGGACCTCCAGCACTAGTTAAAGCATAAACTAATTGTTCTCTTAATTTAGGATTTTCTTTACGCCATTGAGGTATTTTTCTTAGTAAAACCCTATGATCGGTTTGGATTCGAGCAACACGCACATTAATACCAAAAGGTTTATCAGAATGTTCTACATAGTAATCCAACTGCTCTTTAAAATCTTTAACTGAATTCTTACCTTGTAATGTAGCATGACTTACGACTCCTAATCCCCCTGCTTCTGAAACAGCAATTGCTAATTTAGTTGTGTAAAAGGGGCCCATCGGAGCACTAATAATAGGATATTTTATGCCAAATTTTTCAGTAATTCTTGTTTTAATCAATTTTTAATTCACATCAAAAACTAAAATTATGATAGTTAATTTTTGCTTTTGAGATGTAAAAAAGTTATCTAAATTGAATTTAGATTAAATAGTAAAAATTATAAAAAAATAGAATTATTAAAATAAACTAATTAAAATTTCTCTCCACATTTCTTACATACATTAGTTTTTCCATACATAGGTGAATGGCCAACATAACCAAGAACTTTACTCTTGTCTTCTTCAACTTTTAAATCTTTTCCTCTCGCACCACATCTAGGACAAACTAAACGTTCATCACTTGTATATTCAGTTGGACTAGCTGGTTTTAATGCCGATAACTCTGTTTCAGCCTTTTCTAAACTACTTTTCTGCTCATTGAATGCTTTTTCTTTTTCAGCGAGACTTTCACTTAGTTCTGTAATTTTAGATTCTTTTTCAGCCAAATTCTTTTTTAGTTCTTCATTGTTTTTGGTTAATTCAGCGATTCTCGGCTTGAATTCATCCATTTCTGCCCTCAGTTTATTAAGTTCATCATCTTTTATAGTAACTGTTTTCTTTAGATCATAGATTTCACTATTCAATCTTTCAAGGTCACCTGCTCTGCTTTCTAAATCAGATAGCTTACTTTGAGCTTCTTCTAATTCAGAATTCTTTTTCTGTAAAGAATCTTTGAGTTCATTTAATTCGGCTTCATATGTACTGACTTTATTTTGTAAAGCTTTTACAACTTTATCATCTAAATCTGAAGTAAGGTCTTTTAATTCATCTTGAGAAATGACAACTACACCTCTTTCCTATCTCAAATATTTAGTAAAATTTTAATAAAAACTCGAAACTTGACTAATTGAAATTATTAGCTATATAGAACGAATTTTTACAAAAATCTTATAATAGAAATTATATTTAAGCTTTTATTTTACGATCTTTTGAGTACCCAAAAGAAAAATTGGTGTTAGCTAAGAATATTAAATCTAACTTTTTGGAGCTGCAATTATATTAGTAATACTTCCATTAGGTGTTAAATCAGAATATTCAACAGTTACATCCTTATTTGTATATTTTTCAATCATAGCTGCCATAACCATCGCCATTGGACATACACCTTTAGTTCCAGCAACTGTATGAGCTGATCTCGCCATGAAGCATTTATTCAAGGCAAAAACAAATGTATCATCGTCTTTTTTCTTTTTGAGTGTAGCATTTTCAACCAACATAGAATCCTTTAATAACCCTATGAATCTTTTTCCAAATTCTTCAATATTTTCTCCCACTATTGACTTAATACCTAGTTTTTCTGTTGTTTCTATGGATTCTTTTATTGCTGGAAATATGTAATCACTATATCCAATTCTTCCCAGCGTTTCATCAATACTCGATTGCAGAGTAAAAACTCCGACATGAAATAAACCTGAGACAAATCCAAACTCTTTTGGCATCATTTTATCCATAAGCTTACGCTTTAGTCCTATTTTTATCACCTCTTTATATATTATTTTTATTCATCATTCCAAACAGAATTAAAAATTTCTTGAGTTTTTTCTAATATAAGATTATGTTCTATTACTTTCGTTATTGGAAACAATACAATTAGGTACTTATATTCTCTTTTAGAGATCGATATTAATTTGTTTTCAGAAGATATTACAATACTAGTAACCTCACCAGCTTCAAATTGATTTGCAAATTTTTTAATCATATTTATTAACATTCCCCCAACTGCCATCTGACGTGGAGAGTCATATTTAGGAGGAACTTCGGAAAAAACTATTTTTTCCTGTAATGCATCAAATACAATAACACCTTCAGCTTGCATTTTTCCTTAAAATTAATCCATTAAATTTTAAATCGAATAAAATTTATATTAAAAATTTATAAATTACTTTTATATTTATTATACAATTCTTTAATTATTCTTAGAAATGCGTCATTTACTCTCTGACCCGTTTTCGCGGATGTTCGAAAAACTCCAATGATATTCTTCTCTTTAACAAAATTTTCAATATCGTTAGTATTTAATTTATTTTCATCAACTAAATCTACTTTATTTGCAAATATAATAACGGGAATATCACCACAATGTTTTTTAAGATCCTCATACCAATCATTTAAGTGAGAAAAGCTCTCTTTTCCATGATCATTTTCTTCTAGAGAGTATACTATAATTGCTGCTTTACTCTCTTCATAAAAATCCCCACGTAGAAATTCAAATTCACTTTGACCTGCTATATCCCATAAATATAATTTACACTCGTCTCCATTTATTTTTTCAGTATAAAAAGAAAATTGAGCGCCAACTGTAGATATGTAATCTTCCTCAAAGGTTCCTTCAGTGTATTTTTTAATTAGAGACGTTTTTCCTACTCCTCCATCTCCAACTACTGTTATTTTGAAGACAAATTTTAAAGGCATATCATTCATCTTTTTCAATCAAATCCATTCCAATTATCAATTTCAAATTTTCATTTTTTAAAATCAATTCTTAACATTTTTAAGATATTATCTAAGATTTCTTCTGTTCTTCGTACAATGATATTAAGTTCGATATCTTTTGTTTTAGAAAAAAGCACAATTATGTAAATATATTCTCTTTTCGAAACACAGATCCACCGATTCTCAGAAGAAATTATTATACTATTTACATCCCCACCTTTGTATTCACGGGATAATTTTTTAGCAAAATTTATCATCATTCCACTCATTGAAATTTGCCTTCTTGAAGAATATTCTTCTGGAACTTTAGCAAAAAGAATTTTTTCTTTTTCTTCATCGAATAAAATAACCCCTTCAGAAAGTACTTTATATCCGAAATCCTCTAATAAACCTTCAATAAGCGGTTGTTCCATGAACTGAGATAAATAATCGTTAAACTTTGAGAAGATTGTTATGTTTCCATCACGCTTGGGGAGTTCTTCCTGATATAATTCTACAAATTTGTTTGAAATTTCATTTAGTATATACTCAATTACTTGATTTGGTAGATCGTCATAAGATTGTACACAAAAAGTAATATTCTCAAAATTATTATAAAATAACTTATGACCACTCATAATTAAGGATTTAACAACAGTTCCGGGAATTAATTTCTGTCCAAACTTTTTTATTGCGGTGAAAAAACCTGACACAATATTCTCATCTAAATTTTCTGGTCTTGTACCCAAACTTGTTAAACAAACTCCCGCATTATCATAAATATATATTGATTCAACATACTTTTGTATTGCAATTTTTTCCTCTAATATTCCACTTTTTTCCAAACTCATAATCAAATCACTTTTTTCTACTCATTCATAAGATAATAGTCTTAAATTATTTTAAGGTTTCAGGAGTTACTTATTAATATCTTTATTCAAAATCTCAATTTGAGATTTTAATTTGGTGTTTTCATTTTGGCATTTATTTAGTTGTTCTTGTAATTTTTGATTTTGATTAACGGTTTTATTTGCGTTTAATAAGGTTTGATATAATTGGCTTTTAACCTTCTTTAAATCCTTTTCTAAAGTCTTTACATATTGATCTTTATCAGATACATATGGCCATTCTTCAGTCATTAAAAATCACTTCTGAAATACTATATTATATTTTTACATTTATGTATTTAAATCTATTTTTGAGATACTTTTCCTACTTCTGGTTCTTTGGTGAAATAACCTGTAGTGCCACAATTTGTACACTTTTGGGTATTATCATCCAAGAAAACCATTGTTTTATTGAAACATGAAGGACATATGAAAGCTGCTTCTTCAAACTTCTCCTCTGGAATTTCTACAATCATTTCTATTTTAGGAGTTATTGGAGTAGTAATACAATACATGCAAAAACATCTATTTTTAGTATGTTCAAGAGCCTCATTTAGTTGTTCTATTGGAGCATCACTTTCAACAAATATCTCTAGTGTGTAATCATCTACAGCATCAATCCCATCTTCAATCCCAAATCCCGTGGTTAAATCAATGTCTGCAACTATTCTAATATCTAATTTTTTTAATTCTATTCCTGCCATTGCAGTCCATTTAGCAAAAGCTGCAGAGAAACAACCACAAAAACCCGCCATACAATAATGAACAGGATGGACTGCAGTTCCACCTCCACCAAGTATTATTGTTTCATCTGTTTGAACAGTTATTTCTCCAGCTCTTTCTGTTTTCAGTTTTGTTACAAATTGCGGTCCATATTCTACATCTAATCTCCAATTTCCTTTTACTTCTAATCTTTTTTTACATTTAGATCGATCTTTTCTATATTCATCTTGGACTTTTTTAAAACCCTTGAGATTTATACGATTAAGCAAATTTCATCCCTAGCAAATTCATACAAAATTGTGCTTGATATAAAAATAAGAAAATTTCATTTAAAGCTTTTATAGATATTTATAGCTAAAAATTAGACATTTTTGACCATAACTGGTTTTATTTCAATTAACTTAGACTTATATTTTTTGAGGAATGGTATACTAATTATATAATCATATTAATTAGAAGATCAATATAAAATTTAAAATATAATAAAAGTGAGAATATTTGAGAAAGGTTGCAATTATAGGTATTGGAATTACACCTTTTAAAGCAAGATACTTAGATAGAACATATTTTGAATTAGCCTATGATGCTACAAAATTAGCATTAGGAGATGCTAATAAAATTGGAGCAGAAATTACTCATAAAGACTTACAATCTACAGTTTATGGTATTTATAACGAATTATTTGAGAGACAATTCATGCCAGATATTTTTACTAATTCATATCTTGGAATGAACGATAAGCCAGGTACAAGAATCGCAACAGGTGGTGCTACAGGAGGATATACAGTTCGAATGGCTTATGCGGAAGTCGCATCAGGATTGTCTGATTTATGCCTTTGTATAGGGCTTGAAAAATGTAATGATTGTTATGATGAACAAACAGGTGTAACCACTCCAGAAGTTTTAAATGCAATTGCTTACTCCGCGGATATGACATACGAATATCCAATGGGAATGATGGCTGCTAGTTCATATGTTTCGATGGTTAACGCGCATTATGAGGAATTTGGCAATCCAACTGAAGAGCAAATGGCGTATGTTAGTGTTAAAAACCATGGAAACGCTATTAATAATCCAAAAGCCCAATCTCCTATGAAAATAACTGTGGAGGATGTTATGAACTCGAGAATAATATGTTATCCATTTAAAATGTTGGATTGTTGTTTATATTCTGAAGCATCTGCAGCACTAATTCTAGCAAGTGAGGAAAAGGTTAAAGAACTGAAAGTTGAAAAGCCCATCTGGATAACGGGAGTAGCAGCAGCAAACACAGATTGCTTTATAGGAAATAGAGAAGATATGGGTCGTTTATACTCAAACATTTACGCTGCAAAGGCAGCTTATAAGATGGCAGGATTAGACTATAATAAAATAAAAAAACAAATTGACTTAGCAGAGTTGCATGATGCTTTTAGTGGCCAAGAAGTAATCAGTTATGAAGAACTTGGTTTTGTACCATTTGGTGAAGGAGGTCCTTGGATTGAAAAATCTTTTGAAAAACAAGGAGAAGGTCCCTGGAAAGAAGGGGAATTGCCATGCTGTCCTTCAGGAGGGTTAATAGGTTGTGGTCACGCCGTTGGTGCTACTGGCATAATGAGTACAGGAGAAGCTGCTCTTCAATTAAGAGAAGAAGCGGGAAAACATCAAGTTACAATAGAAAAAGGGAGAGCTATTTCACATTCTATCGGAGGACCTGGAGCTGCGTATGCGGCTGTTATCGTAATGGCAAATAAGGAGGGGTTGAAATAATCATGAATGAAGAATTTCAAGATCATCAAATAAGGGATGTAATCCAGATAAATTATAAATATACAATGGGAGGGCAATCTAAATTTTTTGTTGAGTTGATGAAAAATAAAAAACTGTTAGGTACAAAATGTACTAAATGTGGAAAAACTTGGATGCCTCCTAGAATTAATTGCTCCGATTGCTATGCTCCAGCAGATTGGGTAGAACTTAAGCAAACTGGAACTATAAAAGTTAGTACAATAGTATGGTATACTACATCAGCTTTTATTAAAGCAATTCCTTATGGAGTAGGTTTTATAAAACTTGATGGTGCGGAAACTGCATTACTTCAAGGTATCTTCTCTGAGAATTTAGTTCCTTCAAAGATTAAAAAGGGGAAAAAAGTAAGAGCTGTTTTTAACAAGGAGAGAGAGGGTAAAATGACAGACTTTTTCTTTGTTCCCGAAGAAGAATATGAAAATTGGATATCAAAACCAGAATATGAAGGAGGAGAATAATAATGGGAAAA
>JAEOTW010000072.1 GCA_016839655.1 Promethearchaeota archaeon
AGATTTAAATGATTTTTTATACACTACCATTACTAAAAAGTTAAAAATTTTAAAAATTAATCCTTAATAGGATAGATGTAAAAAATAACTAATAGAGGAGAGAATAAATGGTAAAGGTAAAAGATATCGAAAAACTTATGGATGATTTGATGATGGAACCGGAAGACAAATTTATTGATTTAAAAAGATACCTTCTTAGTGAATTTGAATGGAAAGCAGATCCTCTAAAAAAATCTCAGTTTATGATAAGAGGTATTCCTATAGAAGATGATATGAAACTAGAGGACCTTTTGAAAGCTTATCTGCCTGAAGAGATGGTAGTTCTTAAAGAAGTATAGATTAGTATATAAATCTCCTTTTTATTATTATAATCTCATTTTGTCATAAAAGTAAATAATTTTAAGGAAGTTTGCCTCAATATTAATTATTCTTAAAGCTAAGAATAAAAAATCAGAAAACCAATATAACTAATTTAATAAAAACAAATAGTTGAGGATGGTAGGAATAGACCAAGCTGGATTATTAGAAAAGGCGAAAATAGAGGAAAAGAATTGTAACTGGAGTAATGCTGTAAATTTATTTGAACAAGTCGCAAAATTTTATTTAGATAACAAAATGTTAAATGATGCTGCAAATCTTTATAATAAAATTGGAGATTTATGTTTTCGAGCTCTTTTAGCATCCAGAACCAAAGAAGAATATTTGAATTGGAATGAGCATAATATTAAAGTCTATTACAAGGCTGAAGATCTGTATAAACAAATTGATAAGGAACTATTAAGTCTAGAATGTAAAGCTAAAGCACTTCATATTAAAGGTTGGGCAGTTACATCAATTGAAGAAGGGAAGTCGGCCTTAAAAGGTTCAATTAATATTTGTTTAGATTTGAATAAGAGATTTACAAATACAAATGACAAAAAGAATCTCATAGGTTCAAACATCTTAATCTTAAGATCTATATCTACTTTGCTTGTTTTATGTAAGGAACCATCTGAATTTAATTATTATATGCACATGAGTCGTAATTTAATAGACAAGGCCTGGATACTATTAGAAGAAATAGAAGATATTGATTTTAAAATTGATTTGTTGTATATGGAAAGCATTTTTATTGCTTGGAACAGATACACGGAACTTACATATGGAGATAAAAAGGAAGAAAAAATCCGAAAAAAACTCTTAATGAGATGTAAAGAAGTCTTAGATTTAGTTAAAAATTGTGATGATTTTTTCATTCTTGGACGCGTTTATCTAGCAGTAGGGCTACATTATTGTATGTTTGGGACTCTATTTGTTGAAGAACAATATGTACGATTAGAATTAGTAGAAAAAGGATTCGCCTTATTAGAAAAAAGTTTAATTTTATGTAGGACTTCAAAAAATAATCTTGATTTAATCGATTGTATTTATTCTTTAGATTATCTAGCTAATGTTTTTGGAAGATTTGAGTATCTTCAGAAGAGAATTTTTAAAGATGTACATGAACTTCAGAAACTAGGTGAAATTTATGATGGTTTATATACTTTTCATGGCCTCTTAACATCTCGCACATCTTTTATGTATTATCATAATTTTGCTGGTAGAAGTTTTTTAAAAAATGAGACAAGGAAATCCTATGCAAAATTGGGAATTAAATATGGAAAAAAGCAATTAGAGAAACTTGCATTTGGACCTTTTTTTGCCCTTACTTATCAATTATTAACGCATTTATATTCACACTTAGTTAACCTTGCTTCTGAAGATGATCCTCAAGAGAAATATATTCAAAAGATGTTTTATTATGCAGATCAGGCTGAAAATTCGGCTAAAGGATATAAAGGAGGAAATGTGAGATCAGCGGGTTTAGATTCGTTATATAGAGCCAATAAAACTATGGTAGATATAGTCAAAAACAAGGAAAAAAAAATCCAGCATTTACGAATTGCGGTTGAAGCTCAAAAGAGTAATATTAAATATGCTATCGAGTCTGATAGTGTATATTTTGCTGCTCAAATACGTTTGGGTCTCCTTTATGAGGAATTAGGAATACTAATTACTGAAGAAAAACCCTTGATGGAAGCGAGGGAATTTTTTCTTCGTGTAATAAAAGATACATCGGAAAAAGGTTATTATCATTATACTGCTGCTTGTTATGAATATATTGCTCGTTTAGAAGATCGTTTGGGAAATCATATGGTTTCTGCTGAATATTATGAAAAGGCGCAAACCGCTCATAAGGATTCATTATCATCAATTGAATATAAACTCTTAAAAGATAGAGTCATTACGAAAATTAAGTATGCTAACGCTTGGAGTTTAATTGAAAAAGCAAAATCAAACCATAAAAAGGAAAATCATCTAAATGCAAAAAACGAATATGAAAAAGCATGTGGTATTCTTAGAGAATTACCTGCATATAATTACGAAGCTTCATATTTCTATTCGTGGGCGATTCTGGAAAGGGCAGAACAATTTAGTAAATTGGAGAATTTTGAGGACGCTATAATATGTTATCAGAAAGCAGAAAAAAATTTTAGTATTGCTAGGATGGCTATAAGGTATATAAGAAAAATGGAAAAAAGATCAAAAGAATTAAAAAAACTTGAGAAAGTAGCAAATATAAGAATGGATTACTGCTCAGCTCGAACAGATCTTGAAAAAGCAAGAATATTAGCAAAAAAGGGGGAGCATCTCGATGCTGCTGAACGATTTGCCCTTGCTGCTACCCAATTTAGTCATATTTGCTCTCTTTTTAAGATCAAGCGTGAACGTGAAGAACTAGAAGCAGTATATTACCTTTGTAAAGCTTGGGAAAATATGGAAATTGCAGAAAAATATGAAGATCCAAATAAATATGCATTGTCAGCAGACTTATTTTTAAAAGCTAGTTCTTTATTCAGAGAAAGTAAATTAAAGTTATTAGCTACAGGAAATTCTAATTTCTGTTTAGCTTTAGAGCAAGGATGTAATTTTGATAAAACTCATGACATTGAAAAAAAAACAGATTTATTCTTAAAGGTTAAATCATTGCTTAGAAATGCAGCTATTTCTTATGAAAAGGGAGGTTTTAAAAGTGGAGCAGATTGGGCTTTAGCAACATCGACTTATTTCGATGCTGCGTGGCATTTAATACAATCAGATGAAGAGATAGAAATTAATAAAAGAAAAGAACTTCTAAATATTGGATCAAATTATTTGAAGTCAGCAGCAGAACTCTTTGGTAAATCTGGATATAATGATAAAGAAAGAGAAGTTTTAGAAAGGTTAAATAGAGTGGTGAAAGAAGAAAAAATACTCATTTCTGCCTTAAATACAATAAAAAAATCTTCAGTTACAGGTAGTATTGAGGGGATTATTACACCATCTTGTCCAATAGAAATAAGTCAATCACCACGGATTGGTGAAATTCAACAATACTCTGAAGAAGTGAGTAAATTCTTAGAAATCGATAGTAAAATAAAAAAATATGAAATAGAATATAGAGATTTGTTAAAAGATCATTTAAAATCCCCAAGGAATCAGTGTAGAGTTGGTATTGCTCAAATTGGTATTTCCAATTCCGGTGATATAATGAATGAGTTTTATGATGAAAAATCTAAGGGTTTATTAACACTTAAAAAAGAATTAATTAATCAAATTGAATTAAAAGTGAAGGAAATGATTGAAAAAGCTCATCAAGCAAGTGTAGACATTTTGTTATTTCCAGAGATGACAGTAGATCTCAAATATAACCAATTTCTAGAAGTTATATTGAATCTTACTAAGAAATATGAGATGTATATTATCCCCGGATCTTATCATAATATCAGAACAAAAAGTAATATCAGCTTAGTTATAGGTCCTGAAGGAATACTCTGGCAACAAGAAAAACACATCCCTGCCATAATAAGCCTAGGGAGAGGTAGATTTAAAGAAGGAATAGACACGTCTACTTTACCCCATAAAACATTAGTTTGCAATACAGTGTATGGAAGAATAGCTATTGCTACCTGCCGAGATTTTCTTGACATGGATTTAAGAGTTGAATTAAAAAATTTCGAGCCCCCTGTCGATATAATTTTAAATCCTGCTTTTACACCAGTTACAGCTGATTTCAAAGCAGTTCATTTTGATGCTCGGAGATCGATATACGCTTACTGTTTCTTTGCCAATGTTGCAGAATTTGGTGAATCTCTTATTTACACTCCTGAAAAAGATCGAACTGAAAGAATTATACCAGCGAAGGAGGAGGGTTTGATTTATAAAGACGTTGATATATTCAAATTGCGTTCAGAACGTAAGAAATGGGAAAAAGAACAAAAAAAAGAAATTCAATTTATCCAAAGCACAAGGTAAAAATTTTTCATCTAAACCTATTAAAGAATTTCTTTATTCAAATATAATTGTTTTGTTATTACTAATAAACACCCGATCTTCAAAAATAAGCTTTAATGCTTTTGAAAGAGTCACGATTTCGACTTCCCTTCCAGCTTGTTTCATATCCTTCACTGTATATTTATGATCGATGTGAACTATTTCTTGAACGATTATTGCTCCCTCATCTAAGTTCTCATTAACGAAATGAGAAGTTGCTCCAATGATTTTTACCCCTCGCTTGAAGGCTTGTTCATAAGGATTAGCTCCAGTAAATGCGGGTAAGAAGGAGTGATGAATGTTAATAATTTTATCTTCAAATCTAGATACAAATTTAGGAGTTAGAATTCTCATATATTTGGCGAGAACAAGGTAATCAGGTTTATATGGTTCAAGAATTTTTAAGATTTCCTGTTCGTGTTCTTCCCTGGTTTTATTTTGATGGCTAATAAAATGAAAAGGAATCTTAAATTTATTAGCTAAAGATTCTAAGTCTGGAAAATTACTAAGTATAGCAAGAATTTCAGCATTCATTTCATCATATTCATTTTTAATTAATAAATCCCCTAGACAATGATGTTCTTTAGACACAAATACTAAAATGCTCTTTTTCCTCTGTTTGATAAACTGGATATTTGATTTTTTTGGCAATATATCACACAATTGAGATAAAATGCTATTACTATCAATTTTTCCAGTAAAAGCTGAACGCATGAAAAAGTGGTTTGTTTCTTCTTCCACAAATTCACTATTGCTAATAATATTTAGTCCTTGATTATAAAGTATTCCCGTAATTTTATGTATAAGCCCTTTCTCATCACTACAATCTACTAAAAGAGTATATGTTTCCATAAGTATTTCTTTCAAATTTTTGTAGTAAGAAAAATTCTTGTATTTTTTTATTCATTAAAATGCAGATCATGACTTATTTCTGATAATGAAGTTGATACAAGACTTCCCATTTGCTCAAAGATACCTAAAAAATCTTAAATCATTTTAAGTATACTATAAATTAATTTTTAATTATAGTTGAAGTGAAAATTTTAAATGAGTAACGGTTTCAAACTTTTAAGAGTCGAGTACATTTTTTCTGTCCTTATACCTTGTTTATTAAGCATCTATCTAAATGGATACGATATAAAATCCCATATTTGGATATTAAGTGGTTTTATGTTTTATGCTATAACCGGAAATACACTTAATGATGTAATTGACATGACAGATCCGAACGAGAAAGAAACTCTCGAAAGAGTCAAGGGATATTCACGTAAAG
>JAEOTW010000363.1 GCA_016839655.1 Promethearchaeota archaeon
TAATATATTATATTTATAAATTAAATGAACGTCTATCAATATATATAAATTAGAAAATATCGTTATAGAGAGAAGATTCACTTATAAAAATCATATATTTCAACACACTATAATCTGTAGCTTATGAGCACCCCCGATAACCTTCAATCAATTGTTTGTAGCCTAATAGAGGAATATCTAAAGAAAAAACCTTTCTTTTCAATTGAAGACATCGTAGTGTTCATCAGTAATCGGGTAAGAGCTAATCCTAATTTGAATAAAAACAGTATTGAAGTCATTATTAAAAAATTAATCAAGAAAAGAATCCTTATTCCAGGAACCAAATTAATGAAAAATAATATTATTGAACATCCAATAAGAAATGAAATCTACAATTATATACGAAAGAATCCATCAAACATTAATGAAATAATGAAAGCAATAAATGTTGGAAGTAATCAAGTGTTATGGCATTTATCCTGTTTAGAAAAATTTGAATTTACACGATCAAAAAAAATCGAGAATCAAAGAATTATATTTGAATATGATTCAAACTCAGATTTAGACGAGTTTTATTATTATTTAAAACAAGATATTGTTCAGGACATAATAAACCTGCTAAAGAAAGCAGGAAACTCATTTAAGGTTACAGAAATAGCTTCAGTCACAAAAAGAAATTACAACACGGTTAAAAAATATCTTGAAATATTACAGAAATTGAAATTAATAAAAATTGAAAAAGATAAAAAAAGAGTTCTATATAAGATAGACGTCGATAAATATGAGAGTATTAAAAAATCAATTCCTTATGGGGAACAGTAAAATTTACAAAGTTATTCCAAAGGAATTTATTAAACCAATTATGCATTAGAAATTTAGATAATAATTTAATCAAAAAAAATCATGAAAAAAAGAAATAGAGTTCTAAGTATCATAACTCTTTACGTTGTTTTCGCTTTATTCTATTTGATATTTTTCCTAATGCAAATAGATAATATACCTTTATTCCTTTTTCTGGCTATTGGAAGTGTTGCTGTATTATCTACGGGTACGATCTATACAGTTGTGTCATCTCAAGGTAGTTCAGCGAAGAAAATAAAAAAAGATAAATTCTCTCGGAAAGTGAGCTCTATAAAAAAAGCACCAAGCGAATTAATAGAAGATTACTTCGAAGCTATGCCATTAATAGATCAGTATGCTGATACTGATGAAACTTTTGAGAATATTGAGTCAATCGATGATTACATTTTTACTTTGTTTGATCAGGAAGAATTATATAAAATCGATTTGTTAGGCTTTTCAAAAATGGATAAAATCTTTTTCATTAGGGAGATGTTGTATTTTGAAGCCAGTGAGAGAAAGCAAATTATTGACGATATCTTGAAAAATAAAGAAATTTCTGATGAGCTGATTATATATAACCCACCATTAACCACAATTGGAATGGATGATAAAATTCGCGTATATATAAGATCATTAGTCGAACCTGGTGAGAAAACCAAAATAATCATTATTGAAACATCTGAATTAATAAGCATGATCAAAGAACAAGTTGGAGTCCTATTTGATTACGGCTTAAAAGATTTTCTCCTCTCAACAGGGGGAATTTTATTAGATGAAACTAAGCAAATTAGGGACTATTCTGTTGACGACGACGACGAAATAGCCTTGATTCCTTCTAGAAAAAAATAGAATGAAAAAATACTTTAATAATTTTATCTTCCTTTAATTATTCAGCCAGCAACGCTAGCCGGAATTAACAATATGTCATCTCCATCAGATACATCGAATTCACTAAGGTTAGAATTTTCATCCATAGTAACTCCTCCTGAAGATAGATGAAAATCAGATGGATCTAACGCAAATAAATTTGCGACCGTATTTTTGATATCTCCAACTTTGTTACCTGTAAAGACAAGTAATTTTTGTTTTTTCTCTCCTGGTCCTATTGTTGATAAGAAAAAAACTGATATCTTCTTTCCTTCAGAGGGTTTTTTGTGTTCTGGGGTTTTATGTTCGGGTGTTTTAACTTTAACATCATCTGGTGGAGGTTCTGAAGCTGGCTCATCGAGATCTTCGTCTAAATCTTCATCAAAATCCCCATCTAATTCCTCGTCAAACTCATCATCAAATTCCTCGTCAAAATCCATTAGATTAACACCATAAATTTAGATTATTTATTTTTTTTTACACATATCCTTTAAAAAATAATGGAATTCAAGTTATATAAATAAATTTAACACATCCAAATGATGGATTAAATAGAAATCACAAACACTTTAGAATCCGAATCAATTTATAATTATTATAATACACATGAGTTAAGAAAAGACTATGAAGGAAAAACCTATTCCTAAGTATCAAATTCGAGAAAAAACACCCGAAGAGGAGTTAGATGCAAGTTTTGATGCAAAATTACTTAAAAAAATTAAGGAAGAAAGAAGTAAATTAAACCGGGAAAAAACTGAATGGGAGCGTGTGATCAACAAATTTGATGGATATAAAGATAACATTGAAGATTTAGAAAAAAAAAGAAAACAAAAAGAACTACAAGTAAGAAAACTTCAAGATCAACACCAAAAACTAAAAAATGAACTTAATAAGATGA
>JAEOTW010000364.1 GCA_016839655.1 Promethearchaeota archaeon
ATTTCTTAGGAATGGCTCGAGATTTAACCTTATCAATACAATATGAAAAAGGGGAAGGTATAGAATTGTCAGAAGATGAATATTTAGAGTCATTGTATTATAATTCTCCTCGGATCATTGACATTGTCAAGGAAAACCAGCTTGATATTCCTTCTATATATTCTTATTGTTCAAGTTGTATATCCATACTTCACGCTAAAGATTTACTAGAGACCCAAGATATATCTCTTTTTAAATCGTTTTTAGACAAAATTAATTATAAATCAAGTAAAGATATTTTGTCCGCCAAAAGAATTGTTAATTCGGAACATTTTAACTATGTAAATACCATAATTGAAAATGAAGAAGATAATAACCTTTCCCATCCTAAATTAAAAAAGATAGCATCTCTTATTAAAGATGAAATTGAAGAGTTTGACAATAAAAAAATACTTATCTTCACGCAATTTCGAGAAATGGCAGAACTTCTAAAAAATAATTTACAAATTGAATTTAATGGACAACTGAAAATCGAAAAATTCATTGGACAAGCAACTAAAATGGATGATAACGGATATCCCCAACATTTACAAATAGAAATTTTAAAAAAATTTAGGGAAGGGTTAGTAAACATTTTAGTAGCAACTAGTGTTGCTGAAGAAGGATTAGATATTCCTAATGTTGATGCGATTATATTTTTCGAACCAGTTCCTTCAGAAATCAGGTTAATTCAAAGGAGGGGAAGAACTGGTAGATACGCCCCGGGTAGATGTTATATCCTTGTGACTGAAAACACAGTTGATGTTCCTTTTTATATTGTAGCTAGACGAAAAGAGAAAACAATGAACATAGTTCTTAGTGATCCAAACCAAATAAGTTTAATAAAGGATTTAGAACGCAAGGATATTAATTTTCCGGGCCAAGAAGTTCAATGTACAGAAGTAGAAATTATTAAAAATTTTAGAGAGAGAAGAGAAATAGAGAAAGAAAAATTAGCTCATCGATCGATAGAAGAAATTATATCTCAATTAGATGAATTTTGTGAAAGCAAAGAATATAATAAATTTAAACAATGTGGAGTGACATTTTACTCAGATTTAGTAAAATTTAATGAAACAAACCTTCGAGAAAAACTAATTAAAATGAAATCAATTAAAAATAAGAAATCAAAGTTACCAAAAAAGAATCTAAATAAACACTTAAAATCCTTAATTAATATAGTTAAAACTTATAGTAAGAATGGGTTATTAGATTACAAAAAGTTCCAAGAACTTGCTCGTGATGAAGATATCATTGATCGCAAATTTTATATTCATTTTAATCAAGCGTGTTTTTTAGGATATCTTAAGAGATCAGAGGATCAAGTACACTTAATTATGGATTATGATTAACCATAAATATCAACAAAAAAGAAGGTTTAAGAAAAAATTATTGGTTACTTTATCTTCTCTTCTTTACTTTTTCTTAATAAATAAAATACTATAAGGAGTACAGTGATTACTATTGGTAAAGCAAGTACTGCAGGATTACCCCCACTAAAGAGGAACAAATAGTATGAAATTGTTACAACTGAAGCAAAAAAGGCAATAATACTACCATATTGACTCGCTATATTTTTAAGATGACGCATCATCATATTTATTTTAAAATTAGTACTCTTAATGACTTCTAATTCAGCTCCATCCAAATCATCTAGTATTTCTGGATTTTCGTAATAAATTGCGAACCTAGGATCATATTTACCATTTAATTCTCCGCTACTTATTAGAAATAGTAAATGATCTTGGATGTTTTGTTTTTTTATTTTTAATTCATTATTTAGAAACCCCACTGTTAAATATTCATTTGCAACAGCTTTAAGAGTCATTTCTATATATGATTTTAAAATTAAACGTTCCAAAGCTTTTACCTTTTCAACTAAAATCTCTGTATATTCATCGATAAATTTATTGAAATCTTCCAGCATAAATTTTGACGTTTGTTTAAAGTTTTTAGATTGTTTTATAAATTCTTTTGTTGTATTATTAATCGATTTTGTGATCTCCTTAATCTCCAGTTCAATATCTTTTGCTCTCTTTTGAATTAAAACATTGCACTTCTTGAATTCTTTGATTTCAATATTATCTTCTACTTTTCTTTCTAAATTACCAAGCAACTGACTTAAATGAATCTTTTTCTTATTAATAAGATTTACCAACTGCTCCCGTAATGATTCATTCTTCATCATATTTAGATAATCATTTATTTTCAGTGTTTTACTTTTAAAGAAGTTTGAAAAATCATTTTTATTTTTTACATATAACTCCCTAATTTCAGGAACTAATTTGCTTGAATCATCAGATTTACTAAATAGTGAATTAATTCGTTCTTCAATTTTTTTTTGAGATTTTTTCAATTCTTCATTAATTTTTTGTCTATTACTTTCAAAATTTTCTTGAATTCTTAAATAATTATCATAACTCTCAGTTTCCTTGAAGACTTTGTCAGAATATGCTTTTAATTCTATATTAAGGGTATTGAATTGTTGACTTATGAAACTCTGCATTTCATTATATACTTTTAGACTCTGCTTTATTCTGTTTATGGCTGCTCTTTCATTTTCTAAAATTGATTCAAAATTATTTTTTGTGTCAATGAATTCTTCCCTTCCTTGATTTATTTGAAGTTCCCGTACTTTTTCATAGAATTGTTTTGGGAGAACGTCTTTAAAAATTCTTAAATCATTAATTCTATTTTGAAGCTCTAACATATTGATGTTCAAAGTTCTATTTCTAATGCTTGAATCATATAATGCTAGAATTTTACCAACTCTCTCTCTATTTAATTTTAACAACTTACCATCAATATAATTCTTGAGTTCCTTATTTAAATAATAGTCATCAGTATATACTAAAATGGATTTGTCTTCCTCATTAAGTTCTG
The DNA here is from genome assembly GCA_016839655.1 of Promethearchaeota archaeon. The sequence goes on from JAEOTW010000364.1 coordinate 2,902, forward strand.
CATTGATTTTCGAAATATCAATCATATCCTTTAATCTATTAATGAGAACTTTGCAGGATAGTTTAATTTCATCCTTTAAGTCAACTAACTTAATGTTATTTGATTTTTTCTCAATAGCCATTATAGTTAATTTTGATGAAATAATACGATTGACATATTCATCTTTTAAAATTGAAATTTCATTGACAAAGAAATCGCTAAATTTCTCCCATTGAATTATGCTTAGTTCTGATTTTTCTTTAAAATTATCAATATTCTTATTGCAATCATTTAATTTTTTTACATAAATCTTGTTAATTTTATCATAATCACTTTTTAAAATACCAAATCTTTTTGTAACATTGTCAATTGTTAAATTATGAGATATATTTAAATTGTTTTTTGTATCTTTCAATTGAAATTTGAGATTAGAAATATTTTGAGAAGTAAAATTATCAAAATCTTCTAGCTTACTTCGATTTCTTTCTTCTATGATTTTATTTTTTAAGACTTTTACCTGGTTAGCAAATAATTCGATCACATTGGATTCTAACACTTCCAATTTGTCTTGTAAATGCCGATAGAGTATGTAGAGCTTTTGTTTTTTTTTAATTTCTTGTTTAATTGTTGATTGAAGTTCTTTAATTTCAATTAATCTCTTATTTAATAACAGATCTGTTTCTTTTTTCGTAATATTAAAAGCTTCATGAAAGGCACTTTCCATTATTTTACTTTTTGCTTTGTTATTGATTTCAATTATATCAATTTTAATCTGTTCATTTATTTCCTCAATCTTTTGTAAATAAGTGTTGAAAAATTGGAACCCATCAATATAATAATTGAATTCAATATTAAAATGGTCTTTTATCCTTACCCAATTATCTATAGTCTTCTTATGTTTTTTAACAACTTTCTTTTCCTTAGTGGTGACTTTTTGAGAAACATTGTAAATAATATTATCATATTTTTTTACATTATGAGAAATATTGTCTAAATCCTGTAGAATAAAGTTTAATTTTGCATTATCATATTCTTTTTCAAAAGTTTCACTAAAAAGTTTTCTGAAAGAATCTAGTCTTTTCTGCAAATCTTCTTCAATAATCCCAACTTTATCTTTTAAATTTTCTAGTAAATCATTTAAATTTCGTAAATCTTCTTTTTCTTGTATTTTACTTTGAAGATATGCTCCGACATCTGATATTCTCTTCTGTAAAACAGAATATAATTTATTCCATTGAGAGATCTCTGCACCTAAACTTGCTTGGATGTTGATGTATTTAAGAATTTCATTAAAGGAACTTTCAATATTTTCATTTAAAAAATCTGCTTCCATTAATGCATCTCTTAATATATATTTTAGTCGATCTTTAGCATATTCAATTTCGTCAATCAAAAGATAACTTTCAATTTCTTCTTTTATTTGGGACGTGACTCTGTTTAATTTTAAAGTCAAATTATAAATATCGTTCCTAATATCTTCAAGTTTCTCTTTTTCTTCATATAGTTTTTCCGTATTTAAGTTAATATCAGATATAACAATTTTTTTTAGAAGATAGTTCAGATAAAACAAGTATTTTGTTTTAAAACCTAAAAAAACCTTTTTTGTTCTAATATTTCCAATGAAAAACCTTTTTTCGACCATATCTTTGATTATCGGAAAGATTTCTTCCCTTAATCTTATAGGTTCATTATTTATTATCCTATATTTCTTAGAAAGATCTGTTAAAGAAATAATACTATTATTTTTAAGTTTATCATAAAAAATTTCAAGGAATTTCTTTTTACCCTGACTAAGATCATTTATATAATTCCTAAATTCAGCTTCGTTGTCTACCACCTTTAAATTGAAAGTATAGTTAAGATTAATATAGGAGATAATATCTTCAATATATTCTGTAAAACCAAAAGTTGTCTTTAAATGATTAACGTCAATATAATTCTCTTTTTCTAATTGTTTAAATATCATTCTCTCAATTTCATCAATAAACTTCTGCCAAATCAAGGATAAGAGAACAACTAATTTTGAAACTTCATTTAATTTAATAACTTCCCAATTTTCTTGAATAATTATGAGTTCTCCTAATTTCTGATTTAAATATGAATAGATTCCAGTGGGATTATAATCCAATAGCCATGAATATAACTCAAGAGTATAAGCTATCCAGAATGTTGTATTAATCTTATCTCCTTGATTAAAACTAAACCCACCACTTTCTTTTTGCTGTTGTTGAAGGAATTGTAGTTCTTTGTCCTTTACTTCATGATCAAGATCTAAATATTTAAGGCATAAAAGCCTAAAAACCAGTGATGGATCTCTTTTTCTATCACTGAGATATGAACGAAATTGATCTCTATTATTACGGACATCCACTCCCAAGAGTGAGAAGATTTCCAATACATAATACAATATTTTCGCAGGATGACAATTTTTGCAGATTTCACAATCCTTATTTAGGCAATGTAAAAAATTATTGCCTTTCTTATGTGCTAAAACGAAATTCTTAATTTCTCCTTTAATGTTTGTTTGTTTTTCAGAAAGTAAATATTCTTTTAAAAAACCAAGAATCTTAAGGCAAGATAATGCTAAATAAGTAGAATAAATGTCAGGAATAACATCAGAATAAGGAGATAATTTAAAACCTGCGTTTTCATGTTGACGAACCTCACAATTCTTTATAAATTTAAATAATTCTTCTCTATTTGCAATCTTATCTTCCTTGAGATATTTTCGCAGTAATAGAAACCAAAAGATTGTTTCTAAATTTAATTGAGGAGTTTTTAATAGATTTCGATTAAAATGTTGATAGTACTCAGATAATTTATCATAATTCTTACAGTAAAAGCTTTTAATTTCTTTTCTTTTAATAGTTATAAACGATTTAAAAGGCTCTTTTTTAAATTGTGTAATATAAGGATAAGCAGATTTATCATCCATAAAAGTCAATATCTAAATTACTCCTAAAATCGTAATTTTATATTTTGTTATTAATGAAAATTTTGACATTTATTTTTTTGGAATTAATAATAGCTTTTTTAATGATATTTATGAATAAAGAATTCTGAAAATTTTTACATATTGTTATTTATCATAGGTTCTATTTAAAATAACAAAATTAAAGCTTCCTTATTTAATATTCATGAATTCCATTCCTATCTTTTGAATTTTTGCCTGTAACTTTCCGAAGTATTTTTCTATTTAAGTAAACTACTATTCCCGCAAAGAGTAAGCAAACTAATACAAGATAGAGAAAGATATTCAAAAATCCTGGAGAATCTCCTCGCACGTTTAAAAATATATAAAATTCTCCACTCATTCCAAGGTTATAATCAGATGAAGAATCTATAGCTATAATTTGGATAATATAACCTGTATAAAATTGATTTGGATATAAACTGATATTATCCCAATTAAAACTCCATTGATTTCCTCCGTCAAAATTCATACTAGCATTAAATAAAGAATTAGAAAAATTTGAGATTTGAAATGTTACATTGCCAAAAAGTGGGGGATTCTCATCAGTAATATTTGCAATTATAGTGTAAGATTTTGTTCTAATAATAGTACTATTTATTTCTGGTTGAATCAATGTAACAATTGGTGCGATAGTATCATTATCAGGACCTTGAGAAAAAAATAATGTTTTGTTATCAACAGGGAAATCGGCTGTATCTTCTTGATTATTTAAATCAATAAAGATTTGAGAATTGATACCTGTTAAAAGAAGTGTTATGAAGATAATTATATTAAAAATAAGTCCTTTGTTATTCTTCCCAAACACTACTTTCATAATGACCTTCTATTTGAACATTATTATTTTAGAATAAATCTAATTGTAATTTAAATTTAAGTGAAGAAAATAATAAATATCAAAAAAACTCAGTATAATCAAAGTGTTCACAACCAAATAAACAAAAAAAGGATTAAAAAATTAGATTTATAATTGGGGATCACCATTAAAACTCCATGTACCATTTATTCCTAAATTATCCTTCATTAAAGGATTCTGAATAATTGCTACAGGTTTTGGAAAATTAACACTTGGAATAAATCCTAACGCAAAATTATATGCAGATATTATAGTTTGATTCAGATCTAATTGTTCCCAAAAGGGATGAAAAAACCATGATCCCGCGAAACCATCTGGATTCCTATTGTTAATCCAATACCAAGATAAAACATTTGATGCAGCACTTATTAAGATACAATTAGGCAAATCATACCAACTCTGACCGATATTCTTATTTTCATTCAGAAAATTACCGCTAAAACAACAATCTACACAAATAAGCATTCTCTCACAAGGTATTTCTTTCACTAAATCATAAAATTCTGTTTCATTGATATAACTATTATCTGCCTCGAAATGAAATGTAGCATTTTTGTCTGGCAAAACTGCATTTGAACCATGATCTGTCATAAAGATTATTAATTGATCCATAGCATGTAAACTTGAGGCAAAGGATCCAGAGCTAGATACATCTAATTCTTGCCTAAACCTACTTGCATTCACATCATCATTTTCAACATCAATATCAGCGAGAACTCCTGATCTGTTTAAATCATTAGTATAAATATCATTTGCATAGATATCTATCTCATCATCTCCCGTATGGTATAACATCAAAAATATATTATCATCAGTATATCCATTGTCTTTTAAAATCCAATATACCTGCAAAGCTTGGGCAGGAAAACCATCTGAATCTTTTCCAGAAGGTGGAGGAGGTGGCGGTGGAACAGCAGGATCTGTTAAATTAATTTGAATCAATCGATCCAGCATTAAATCATCAAGATATACATGATCTGATGGACCTCCAGCAAAGGTCCCCTCAAATGAAAAAACTAATTCTAGATCTGTAATTTCATTACCTGTTTCATTATTGCAAACGCCAACTATATTAAAAGACACCCACTTACCTATTGTGGAATTCAAACTAGTTGTTTTGTCTGTTCTTACAACTCCACCAGTCGAATTTAACCAACGTAGTACAATTTGGGCACCTTTACCATCAACTGGAGCAGCACTTTGTATAAATAAATTAGCTGTTAAGTTATAAAGGGCATATTCTTGTAATCCATAATAATTTGAATAATCTAAGGTAAATTCACCACTTATGGGATTAGCATCAGTTGGCTCAATATAAATAGATCCGCCAGTTTCATTACCAAATAACGAATGAACTCCCACGCTATTTGGTGTTCCTGAATATGTCCAATTGCCCGCATCATTCACAAATGTTGCATCATTTCCACCATTAAAGTCATCTTCAGTTTCACTACCGTAAAAATCATTTGCACTACATAATATAATTGCTTTTCTTTGAGCAGATCTTGGAACTCTTTCTGGTATAGTTGGAAAATATAATATCCATCCTGTAAGAACGAGTCCTATAAGCAAAATAAATCCAACTAAAGGAAGATTTTTTTTTATATCATTTCTTAAATCCATGTAATTTCACTTGACATTAACTTAATTTTATTTGAATAATATTTTTTAGGTATATTATCTCTATAAAGTAGAATAACACTTGTTTTTAATATATATCTTACTTCTCTAATTTGACAAAAATTAGTTTATTCAGAAACTAAAATTCTGTAATAACAAAATTCAGATAGAAATAAATTGATATTCTATTGAAACTCTGATTTTTCAATACTTGATAATTTAAAAAAAGAAATAAGATTTTAATGAGCTCGTGCTCATTTCTTTAAATTCTCTTCCATTGTCTCTCTAATAGAAGGGATTGAGAAATCTTTTTCATTTGGTTTTTCTAAGATCTCTAAAAGATTATATTCTGTAATCATTTGAAGAACTCCCATAACTTTCATGCCGTGATCGTACGTTTCATTGGCATCGGATAAATTTCTCCAACAAAAGGGGCATTCGGTAGTTAATATATCCGCTCCAACTGCATTTGCTTCATCACATCGAAGACTTGCCGTCCTTATTGAAAATTCAGGATATCCTGCCCTTACTCCCCCACCAGCACCGCAACACATACTATTAAGTTTTATTCGGTACATCTCTTTGAATATTACTCCTACATCTTCTTCCAGTTTTCTAAGAATAACTCGTGGAACTTCATACCACGCATCAATTGCTTGCTTAATTTTTCGACTATCCATCATAAGATTACTTGATTTCTCAATCATCTCTTGTTCCATGTCAACTGCGAAATGTCTACCTGTGTGACAAGGATCATGATAGGTAACGACTTTTCCCTTCAATTCTTTATTTGATTTGAATTTGATTTTCTCTTGTTGGATTAATCTTGCAACAAGTTCAAATGCATGTTGCGTTTTGAAAGGAAGCTTTTCGTCTTCAGCCATCCACTTTGGGTAATCAATAGTAAATGTTCTATAACATCCAGCACAACTGAAATACACCATTTTAACATTTTTAAATGCTTCAAGGTTTTTCTTCATTAGTTCTTGAGCTGTATCTACAGCACCTACTCTAAAGAATGGGCTTCCGCAACAAACTTCATCAGCAACTAATGTAAAATCCATTCCTAATTGTTCAAATAACTTTGCTGTTGCTATTGCAACTTCTACTTGACGATAACTGGCTGTACATCCTACATAGTAAGCAATTTTAGCGTCTTTATTATCAATAAATTTTTCTAAACCAGCATCTTTAGCCCATTTTAATCGTTCATTAGCCGCTCCACCATAGGGATTATTACGCTCTTTTACTAATTTATCTACTAATTCATGCTTATCTATCATTGGTACTCCAGATTCCATGCATGCTGCTCTTAAAGCTTCAATAATGTCAACTGTTTTAATTTTGTTTTCACATTGAGCCGAACATTGACCACATGTAATGCAAGGTAGAATAACATCTCGAACTTCTTCTGTAAATTCCAAATCTCCACTTAATATAGAACGTGCAATCCAAATCTTACCTGCATTCCAGAAAGCTTCCCATCCATATTCTATTCCTGCTGGACAAGCGTCTATCATTCCCTCATAGAGTACATCCCCTTGTTTTCCTGAATATTCTCCTATTCCCTCTTTATCGGGTTCACCAGAATAGGCGAATCTGCAAGCTTTGCAGTGAATACATTTATATATATCTTTTTTTAATTCTTGTAATCTTTCCATACCTGTTTTTGCCATTTTTTTATCAACCTCCTTAATTTATGGAAGAGCTAGTCTTCCTGGATGCATTATCATATTAGGATCCACGAGTTTCTTGAATGCTCTCAAATACTTCCAATACATACCAGCTTGATAATAAGCTTGCACATGGATATAAGGATCAGGTCTGTAGTTAAGCCATCCCTGTTTAAGTGCATATTCAGTTGTATCCCGATTCAAGTCTTGAACTTTTTCCAAGTCAGACTGTTTAGTAGAATCAAAGCACACGATTGGCATACAGATTGCTTGTCTGCATCGCTCAATACTTGCAATCCACATTACTGGAGGAAATCCATATTCTTCCATCTTTTTCGTATACATGTCAGCAAAATGTGCACATTCCGGCCATGGGGTATACCAAGTAATGAAAAGAAAGCCAGCTTCCCAAAAACTATAAGGAATAGCGATCTTATTTGGCTTTTTCATTCGACTTGCAATTTGTTTGGGATGAAGTTCTTGTTTTATAATTGCATCGGGATTTTTTGCTCTTTTTTTAAAATCTTCTGCCATCTTGTCAATTCTATTAGTTACATAATCCAGCTCCTCAGCCGTCTGGCTCCAGACTTCCCAATTCATCCACCACTGTGAAATTCCTATTTCCTTATAGAATTCATAATCATGTGGGATTTTGTCTTTAGGCCATCGAGCCATTACTAATGGATAATTGCCTCCTTGAACCATTACAGTGTTGTGAGAGATCCCAAATTCTTGTTTTGCAACTTCAAGTGTAAGATCTTGCATATCATAAGGATTATCCATACCCCAGACAACAACAGTCTTATGTTTTGGATGTGGATAAATTTTAACAGCTACCTTGGTGATTACTCCAAAAGAGCCTTGACTTCCCATTAGAAAACTCCACATATCAGGACCTAGTCCATATTTGTAGAAAGGTTTAGCAAACGGAAGTGCCCATGAACCAGTTCTCACAACATCTCCATTAGGGAACACAATTTCACCACACATGAAATTATCACCTTGCGGACCTACTGAAGATGTGTATAGAGAGAATCCACGATCGATTGCATCACCCATAACGGTTGCTGCGGGTGGTGCTCCATCAGGAATGGGAGGCGCCCAATCTGGATGATATTTATGCATATAACTCCAAAGCTGTCCATTTGTAACCCCTGGTTCGATGATACAATATCGATTTTCCTCATCTATTTCGATAATTCTATTCATCCTACCTAAATCGAGTAATACTCCACCTGGTTTAATAGTTGGACAAGCAAATCCACCTGATAAACCAGCGGATACTGGACTAACAGCAATCTTCTCTGCAGAACAGTATATCAAGATTTTGCGTATTTCTTCGACATATTTTGGTCTAACTACGATATCAGGTATCTGAGATTCCAATCCCATTACCGATTTTGCCAAGTAAGATGCAGTAATTGCTTTATTGTTTGTCGCATACTCTTTGCCGACAATACCAATCATAGCTTCTAAATCTTTTTCATCCGGTAATTTATAGCTCATAATTTCCAACCCATTAACTAATCTTCAATTTTTAGATTTTATTTAATTAAAATTATTATTTTGGAAAATTAAGTACTGAATTTTAAATTTTCTTATATCAATTTCATGCAAACTGTGATTTTTACTTATAGAAGTTATGTTTCATTTCTATAGGTTAAAATTTGATTTGCGAAAAGAAGTAAAAATCTATAAAATAATGGGAATTCATTAAACACATATTTTTATTCTAATTTTCAACTGTTAAACATTCACTAATTTTTGAATTAACTTGATGTTTTGTTCTTCTTTTATCATTTATTATGAAATCAATGAAGGTTTCATTGGAATCATCAATAAATTCCCAAAATTCTTCATAAATTTCTTTTGAACTCATCTTCTTTCTATCATTAGAAGAAGTATGTTTTGAAATTTTGCTTTCTACTTTTTTTTGACTATTTAATGGATGAAATTCTACTTGGTTTCCATCAAGGATTAATTTCTTGAAATGAGAACTTTTATTTCTTTCAGTTATACTAAAAGCTTTCACACCATTCCTTAAATCTGTTGAATTCTCTTGCATTAATTCTAAATCGACTTTTTGATAGCCTCTTATTTTAAAATTAATATCCATAAAAAATTGAAAGTGATGAGGACATATTAACCCTTTATGGACTGAAATCGTTGTTAATTGAGATTTCTTATTAATTCCTGAAGGGGGTATTCCAACAACACCACTCATTTTGCACGTAGGACAAATAACTTGAATTTTATTAGTCCTACCAAGATACACCATTAGAAATCCAACTCAAATGTTTTAATTTAAGGTTTGGAAATATGTCTAGATCTTGTTATTTAAACTTCAAGAATTACTAATAGGCATTTTTATCTCAATAGAGTATTACAGAATCCTCTTTCTATTAATTTTTGAAATAATCATTTTATAATTGATTTTAAAAATTGGACTCCAAATTTTTTTAATTTGACTATGATCTCACCATAATTAAGTAAAAACAAATTAAATGATGTGATAAAAAGTGGTCGATTTTAACAACATTGCTATTGTTTGGCAAGAAATCGTAGATTGGTTTTTAACCCAACCACTCTTCGCACAAGTTCTTGTCATTATTGGAGTTTTTGCAGTCTTAGTGTTAGCAGTAATTATAGTTTATTATGTTCTAAAAGGTGTAGGCTATTTAATTTACTATTTACTTAAAGGAATTTATTATCTTCTAAAAGGAATTGGCCTTCTAATTTATAAAATTTTTGAAGGATTATATTACGCAATTTCAGGAAAACCTAGACCTCCACCTAAAGTAGAAGCACCACAAGAAGCACCACAGCAACAAACAACTCAAGTAAAGGAAGAGGAAGAACCTATTGTACCAATTCAAAAAGCCCCTCAATTAGTCCACCCTGAAATTACATTTTGTAGTGAGTGTGGTAATAAATTTACTGATACAATGCTTCAATCCTTATCAGAAACAGGAGTTGCATACTGTATACATTGTGGAAGCAGGAAGACTCAAGAAAACCAAGTGAGTATTGAAAGTCAATAAATTTTTTTATTCTTTTTTATTTTTTTAGAAGTGAAATTTTCAGATAGTATCAAATTTTTAGTTACATATTCAATATTTATAGACTACTATAATGTTGTATTTAAATTATGAAAATTCCAATCATATATTTCTCTTCATCTGGAAATACTAAATATGTCGCACAATTAATTAAAAATGGATTAAAATTTGCTAATTTTGAACCAGAATTGATTCCTTTGAACACTCTAAATATAAATATTTTAGATTTTGAAAAAATTGAAGTTTTTGGTATTGGTGCTCCAATTTATGCTATGACTTTTACTTTGAATGTGATTGAGTGGATTAAAAAGCTACCTATTGCGAAAAAAAAGACGAAATTCTTTCTTTTTGATAGTAATGCTGGACTTCCAGGCCAATCAATTAAACAAATTAAGAAAATTTTAGTACAAAAAAATTATAAATTTATTGGTGCTCTTGAAATTATTGTTCCAACGCGAGATTCTGTATTTGAATCAAAATATTTTAAATACGTTAAGTGGTCAAGAAAGAAAATAGATAAAATTTTTCAATTTGGAATTGGTTTAGGGAAAGTAATTAGTACAGAAGAGGATATTTTAGATTGGTCAAATCCTACATTATTTGGTTCATTAATTAGAGCTTATTTTCAAAAATTAGAAAAAGTATTTTATAAATACGCAAGTTGTTTAATTAGCTATAATCAAAATAGATGTATAGAATGCAGAGCATGTGAGAAAGGGTGTCCTACTAAAGCATTAATATTCACTATGAAACCCGTTATAAATCACAAGAAATGCATTTTATGTTTTCAATGTTTACGAAATTGCCCAGAAAATGCACTTTATTTTAAATTGCTACCAAAAGTTAGATATTTTAAGGGCCCAAAAACAATTAAAGGATATATTCCACCGGATGAAATATTGAAAGAATATACTCAATTAAAAACTTTTTCAAATAGTAAGACACCAAATCGTTTATCTTCATGATACTGAAATCCAATACTTCTTATCAGATCTGCAACATCATGCTTACAAAAAACCTCAAAAGTCTTTGTTCCTTTAGAATCAAGCTCCTTTTGAATTGTGTATTCAATCAAATCATATGCTACTTTTGGATTTCCATAAACTATCATCCAAACTTCTTGTTCTGATGGAAGCTCATAATCATGAGATTTTCCAAATTTAATTTTATGTAAAATTGCATCTTTATTATATATCCATGAACCAAGTTCATCAGTAATATATTTTAATGGAATGTATGACCAGCCAATACATATTTCTTCTCCAGGACCAGTGTTAAGTTCCTTATAAAACTGTTTTGCATCATTAGCAGTAAGTTCATCAATGTTAGGATTAATTTTGTTGGATAGTTTAATATCATTTGAATTTGCTGATACCAGATCCATACATTTTTTTTGCTTAAATCCATAAAACTTTGCTAATCTTATTGATGCAGAATTATCAGATCCAGTATCATATTGAGCTACTTTTACTCCTGATTTAGCTGCATATTCCACTGCATATCCTAATTGTAATTTACCGATACCTTGCCCTTGATATGAAACTTTTATTCTTCCTCCCTCTAACCATGCTACATCATTATTATATAACTTCACTCGTCCAAATCCAATTAATTCTGTCTTGTTTTCATCTTTAAATGTACCATAATTCATGCTTTTTTTATCTTGGAGCCATTCATCTATAACATAAGGGATATAATCATCTCCATCCCAGATATCTTTACTAATATCTTTAATTGCCGGAATGTCTTCAACTGTTAGTTCTCGGAAATAAACTTTCATATAAAATCTTTCAAAACAAATGAATAAAGAAATCTAATTATTACAAAACTGTAAAATCTTCTTATAATTAATTTTAAATATGGATCTGATAATAAGAATACTATTAAAATTTATTAAATCTAATTAAAAAAATCATTAATTTGATCAAATATGACAGAAAAAATGATAGAGAGTAGTCCATATTCATCTAAAATTTGGATAAAATCATATGATGATCATGTAAAGCCTGAGATTGATTTCGAAATAATATCATTAGCAGATTCAATGAAAAGGTCTGTTAAAGATTTTCCAGATAATATCTGTTGCGATCTTCAAGGAACTACATATACTTTTAAAGAAATAGAAAAGAAAATTAATTGTTTTGCGAATTTTTTTATTGAAAATGGCTTGAAAAAGGGAGATAGAATTGCCATTCATTTACCTAACATTCCTCAGTATATTATTGCGTTATATGGAACATTTTATGCTGGTTGTACATCAACTGGAATGAATTTCCTATTGCAACCTAATGAGATAATATATCAATTGAAAGATAGCGGAGCAATTGCTTTAGTAACGTTAGATTCTTTCTATGAACAAAGCGTCAGGAAAGCTCTCTCAACTGGAGAAACTGACATTAAATTTGTCATAACCACAAATGTTGCTGACACATTAAATATTGATTCTTCTATGAGAGAACAATTAATCAAAATAGGAAAAGTACCCTTTGGAGAGGTCATTCCTTTAGATGGAATAGAATATTTTACTTTTAAAGATATATTATCAGACTATCCAGATGCTAAATCTCCCAATGTTAAAATAGATCCTCATGAAGATATTGCCTTTCTTCAATATACTGGTGGCACTACAGGCCCTCCAAAAGGAGCTATCTTGACACATGCGAATGAGACAATTAACCTCCAACAAGTAGTACATCAATGGGAAATTGATGTCATAAGAGGAAAAGAGATATTTATTTCAGGATTTCCATTATTCCATTTAGCTGGGATGTTTTTTAATCTTGGTGCAGTGCACTACGGTGCTACTCAACTTTTAATTCCAGATCCTAGAGATGTAAGTTATATTGCTAATAAGATAATAGAGTATCATCCAACTTTTATGGCAAATGTTCCAAGTCTTTATTTAATGTTATTAAAAAATAGAAAATTTAAAAAAGCAGATTTAACTTCATTCAAACTCTATGTTTCGGGTGCTGCTCCCTTTCCTGCTGAAAGTATAAGAGAATTTGAAGATGTAGTGGGGAAGCATAAACTTTTAGAAGTATATGGTATGACTGAAGCATCTCCTATTGTAACTCTTAATCCGTATCTAGGAACAAGAAAAATAGGAACAGTTGGTATTCCAGTATCAAATACTGAGGTTAAAATTGTAAATGTCTCGGATAAAACTAAAGAAGTCCCTATTAATGAACCTGGTGAGATCATTATTAAAGGACCTCAAATATTTAAAGGGTATTGGAATAAACCTGAAGAGACAAATAATGCTCTTAAGGAGGGATGGTTTTATTCAGGAGATGTAGGCATAATGGATGATGAGGGGTATATAAAAATTGTAGATCGTATAAAAGATATGATAATTGTCTCAGGTTACAAAGTATTCAGTGTTGAAGTCGATAATAAAATGAATAAACATCCTGCAATTGAATTATGTTCATGTATCGGAATTCCAGACCTAGATCGTCCAGGATCTGAATTAGTAAAATTATTTGTGCTTTTGAAAAAGGGATATGAAGCTAATGAGGAAATTAAACAAGACATTTTTAAGTTTGCTAAAGAAAACCTTGCGAAATACAAGATGCCTAAATTCATTGAAATTTCAGATCAGCTCCCTCTTACAGCAGTTGGAAAAATAGATAAAAAAGCTCTAAGAAAAATTTAATTTATTAAATCATTTTTCTTTTAGCTTCTAAAATATCTTTTGTATAGGTTATAATACAAAAAAAACGCCAAGATATAATGAATTAGTATACAAGGTATAATCCCTAAATTCAAGAATACATATCCAATGTAAAGACCCATTAAGAACGGATACACCAAGTTTACTAACAGAAGGGTTAAATCTTTAAATGAAAACCATGTGTGGATATGATATATTGAAAAAATGAAGCTTGAAATAAGAATTACAGGAACCACTCCTAAATTTAATGAAATAATCAAGAACCCAATTGAATAATATCGAAAAATCAATTCTTCCATAATCATTGTTAGTGGAAAAAAGAACCATATGACAATTCTATTGTTGTTATTAATTAGCGCACTCATAACATCATGTTTTCGCATGAATTCAATATTTTCATTGTTAAAAATAAAGATTTCAATCAACTTCCCTAATAATAAAAGTAGAAAAAATCCTATTATAAAAGGAAGAATAAAGAAAGGATCTGATACACTAATAAAAGTAAATTGAATATAAACTCCAAAAATCATGGGGATAAACAGAGAAAAAGATATAACGATAATTACTATATATTTAGCTGAATTTTCCAATGAACACCAACCTAATTTCCTATACTATTTAAAAAGAAAAATATGAATTAAATTTAATCAATTCAAATTTAAAAGAAAATTCAGCTAGGGTAGTCATTTTTAGAACCCATAAGCGTGGTGGTTTCTTCAATCCACTGAGATAAATCTTTATCTACCCTACAAAATGTGACAATTTTATCTATATCTTTTAATTTAGAAAAGGAACACTCTACAATTACGTCCCAGCCTCCATAAATAGGAGTAGCATAAGTTATTTTCCAATCTTCATCTGGGTTTGTAGATTTTAATTTAGTCAACTTTTCAACGACCTTCCATTCTGTCCCAATTGCTTTTAATCGTATTAAGATATAGCCTCTATAATAAATTTCTTACACCTATACTTTCAATACTCTTCAAATTATAATTTTTTTTTATTTTTATTACACTACTTTACATTGGAATATATTTAAGTACTTCAATGTTTCTATTATAAATTGTTTTAATTAAAATTTACTGGGATATTACAGAAATGTCAGATATATACAAGAAATTGGAAAAAATTGTCTCGGATAAATTTATTTCTAATGATATTTACATACGCCATGCATATTCACGGAATGTAGATATTGTTTTACAAGGAGTTCCCGACATTATTATAAGGCCAAAGGATGCTCAAGAAATTTCAGAGATTCTTAAAGTTGCAAATGAGGAGAATGTTGCTGTTATCCCTCGAGGTGCCGGAATCTGTGAGTTTGGAGGTAGTAAACCTATAGGAGATAATGGTATTGTCTTGGATATGAAAAGAATGGACAATATCCTAAACCTAGATGAAGAAAATTTGATTGTTACTGTTGAGGCAGGAATATCTTGGGCAAAATTAAATGAGTATCTTTGCCATTTTGAGCTTTATACAGGGTGTATGGGTCCAGGATCAGGAATGTCCGCGTCAATCGGTGGTGGAATTTCACATCATTCTGTTGGTGGAGGTGGATGCGCTAAATACGGGGCATGTACTAATCAATTGGTTTCTCTTGAAGTTGTTTTACCAACTGGAGAAATTATCGAGACAGGATCTCAGGCGAATAAATATTCTAAACTTCCATTTAATAGATTTGGCAACGGTCCAGATTTAGCAGGATTGTTTTGTGGTGATAATGGTATCTTCGGAGTAAAAACAAAAGTATCTTTACAAGTATTCCCTAAACCAAAATATGCTGAATATAAAACATTTCAACTTCCCCGAAAAGAGAGAGAGGTATCAGCTAAGATTTTAAATGAAATTCGGCAAAAAGGCATTGACGTTTATGATGCTATGTATATTATGGATCTTATCGTAAGACTTACAGCACAGGAAGGACATATGCCACTGTGGAGTCAATTAAAAAAAAAGAGAGGGCTTATTTTTTATACTATAGAAGCAAATACTGAGGTAGAATTACATGAAAATGTAAAAATATTGGATAAAATAATGGAAGACAATAAAGCAGAAAGTCTAGGATCTGAAATTTCTGAAGGAAATATAGCTAAATGGCACTATGCAGAACAAGGTCATTGGCAATTTTACCATAATTTATGGGGTATTTATCCAACAATGCAACCATTATCAGCTGAATGTTTTAGTCCAATTAATGTATATCCTAAAGTTTTAGATGATATAGATCAATGGGATTTAGAACATGATGAAGATATGCGAAAAATCTTTAATGTTGCTGGTAATCGTCCTATAGCTGGAAGTGGACCAATCCTACTGATTGATGGGAATAATGTGGAGATTACATGTGGATTTACAAGTTTTTGGAGTTACTTCAACGGAGAAATACATGATTTTATTGATGATTTAAATCTTTCACTGTGGAAATCATTATTAGAAAGAGTAACTAAACATGGGGTGCAATGGTATATGATGGGTGAATTTATGTCTCGTTTGATGGTGGATATTGGAGCTTATTCAGAGGGCTATTATAATTTAATGAAATCTATCAAAAAAACAATTGACCCGAAGATGATTCTAAGCAGAGGGAAATTCAATTTTTGGGGTGATAAATAAAATGAGTAGATTAAAGCATTTAAAGGAAGAATGGAAAGCAATCTTTTCTTGTATGGGGTGTGGTGATTGTGGATATGCTATAAGACCCGCTGTTGGTAGATACTTAACTTGTCCTGTTAAAGAAGCAAAAGGAGAAGAAGGATTCGAGATTAATTTTTCCAGAGGTAGGATGAATGTTCTTAAAAGTCTTTTAGAAGGCAAGATCCCTTTAAGTAGAGAACTAGCTAAATGGGTATATCAATGTTCAGAGTGTGGAAATTGTACTGAAGTCTGCCATATGACACAAAATGAGAATATTATTCTTCCTACATCTAATTGGATTGATCATGTTAAAGTTTGGGAAGCATTAAGAAAAGATTTAATTGAAGAGGGATTTGCTCCACTTGATTATCATGAAAGCATCATTGATTATATGAAAAATGACACAATGGAAAATCCATATGGAGAGGAAAAAGCCAAAAAATTTGAATGGTCAAATATCTTCCCTGAGATAAAAGATAAAGGTGAACTAATGTTCTTTGGAGGTTGTACAATGCCTTTAAGACAAGTTGAAACATTAAAAAATATGATGAAAATATTAAAATCAGGAGGTTTGGATTTTGCAATTTCTAATGAAGAATGGTGCTGTGGTTCTATAGGATTAAGAATTGGGGATGTTCCATCTTCAACTGATATTATGAAACATAATATTGAGTTATATAACAAATTGGGAGTTAAAACGATATTTACTGCCTGTGCAGGATGTTATAGAACATGGAAAAAAGATTATCCAGAACTCCTTGGGGAAGATTTACCATTTGAAGTAAAACATATAACAGAAATATTAATAGAGCTCTTAAGCAATAATAAAATTAAATTCAAATCAGAAGAAGGCGAAAAATTAAAAGTTACATACCACGATCCATGCCATCTAGGACGGCATATAGGTTTATATGAGATTCCTCGTGAAGTTATATCAAATATTCCTGGTATTGAACTTATTGAAATGAAAAGGAATCGAAAAAATGCTTGGTGTTGTGGAGCAGGAGGAGGTGTTAAAAGTCAATTTCCAGATTTAGCAGAAGATATTGCAAAGGAAAGAATTATAGAAGCATTAGAATCGGGTGCGGATATATTAACTACTAGTTGTCCTTTCTGCTTTGGAAATTTCATCTCTTCTTACAAAGAAATGAGCCCAGAAATTCAAGAAAAAATTAAAGTGATTGATATCATTGATTTAATAGCTTTAAAAATTTGATCAATAAAAATATTTAAGCGTAGGGCTTTGGTCTTTTCTTTCACTCAAGTTTAAATATTTTTTCTATTATTGTTTTATAAAAAGAACTCTTCAATTGTTTAATAAAAAGAGGTTAGACTATGGCAACTAAGATATCCATGATTGGACCACCAGCTGTAGGAAAAACAACAATAAAAAAGGTCATGTTTGATGGAGAAGACCCAAATGAATTAATAATATTTCCACTTGAAGCTACTATAGGAATTAAGTATACTGTGCATGATTTTATGGATTTAAAAATTAGCTTATTAGATTCACCAGGTCAATCGCTTCCATTATTATTGGAAGATGAACAAAAACAACTCCTAACATTTGGAGATACCAGCGCTATTATATATATATTTGATTATCCTGCTTGGATTAAAAATTCGCAAGATATTCTTGACGATGTTAAAAAGCTTTATGAAATTAAAAAAAAAAATGAATTTGAAGCGAAAATTATCTTATTCCTTCATAAAATTGATCTTCTAATTACAAAAAAAATTGGTAGTATGCTTGCCTTAATTAGAAGACAAATTACTAATCAATTAAATCTACCTGAAGAACTACCAATTTATTTCACAAGTTTGCATCCTAATTTGATTTACACCACTTATAACGCTATATCAGACACAATAAGTAATTTTTCAAGAGACACTTCTAACTTAAAAAAAATTGTAAAAAATGGTATTGGTGGACTATCTAAAACAAGTTGTTTTGTATCTAATCAGGATCATAACTTAATTATTCAAGAAATGTCAAATGACTTTGATACCAGCATACTTTATTATCTGTATGAGAAACTCTACCATTTAAGTAAATCAAATGAATTTAAAACAACGAAAACTAGTATAATTAGTCCTGGTGCTAAAATTTTAAATATGGTAATAGAAGATATAAATAAATATCATAGTAATTTTAAATATGTAATTTTACTATCTGAAACTATAGAACAAGATGATATGATTAAGATATTAGATGAATTAAAGAAAGAACTGGATCAATATTATCAATAAAACTAAATGTTTTAAAAGCCCATCAACATGTTGCGACAAGTCTATATAATTTTAAATGACAATATTATATACCAAAGAAATTATGCTAAGGGTTTAGATGATTCTATCTTTACGAATGTCTATTTAAACATTAAGAAGTCAGCATTTTCAAAATTCGCAGAAGAAACTGCATCTTACGAATTTTTTAAATATAAACTTTCATATATTACGGATAAAGATTTAAATCTAATATTTCTTTTTGTAACTGGATTAGGAGACGACTTTAAGAATGTCGAACCACAATTAAAAAGCTTTAAAAAAGAATTTCTGGATATCTATGGTGAAAATCTCAAAGAGAACACCGTCAATATAATATCTGATGTGTTTGATCCTATTGTTGATACAATTCATAGAAATTTAAAAGCAAAAATATCTATTATAGGATTTTCTGGAGTGGGCAAAACTACAACAACAAAACTTATAAAATCAGAAGAAATTCCCATGCAACATATCCCTACGATTACAGGTGAAGTTGCAACTATAAAAATTGGCAAATTACATTTCTATTTATGGGATTTTGCCGGGCAAGACCAATTTGACTTTCTTTGGGAGAAATTTATACGAGGTAGCGATGCAGTTCTGTTGATGACAGACTCAACATTAGAAAACCTTGAAAAAAGTAGATATTTTTTTGAACTGGTGAATAAAGTTGTTCCTTATGCTCGTTTGGCGGTTATAGCAAACAAACAAGATTTATCTAGTGCTATGAAAATAGAGGACATCGAGCGATTAATGGGACAAAAAACTTACTCTTTTATAGCTATTGATACAAACAATAGACCTAAAATGATCAGGATTATAGCAGATCTTTTAGATATGGATACGGAATTATCACCCTTATTAAAACCTATATTTGATAGAGATGTTTTAATGGATAAAGCTCAGAAAGCATTAGAGCAAGGCGATTTTGATGGAGCAATTAATTTATTCATGAGTATAAGTAATATATGTCTTGAATTGGGAGATGATTCTCTTTCACTTGAACTAGAAGAGAAAGCTGAAAAACTACGATCGATCTTGAGTAAATTACCAAGTCCGAGTTAGATTTTGTAGAAAAGCTAATACCTCATTATTCCCAATTGGAATAATATCTGAACGAAATATAATCTGATTATCTTGATATGGGATATTAAATCTCATTTCTACTGCTGTTTGAGTTTCTAAAGCCTTTCCTATGTTTTTCAATGCTTCTTCTGCAATCGAATCTGGTAAAATATTATTTAGACTTTTTCCAATGAGATCTTGTGAGTTTGTACCTATAACAAGAATTTTTTCAATTTTTTTATCCAATTTAATGTCTTGAAAAATCCCATCTATCGAAATCCTAAAAATTGAAAAGGGGATGTGCTTAAGTAATATAGCATTTTTTGCCTCACTGAGCATTAAATTTTCTTGGTTTTGCATTTTTTCTATAGCTGTACCTATCTCCAAGCCAATTGTAATTATTAACTCCATGTCTTCAACAGTAATATTGCTTTTTTTATTTAAAATCATATTAATAGAACCGATTATTTCAAATTTTGAAAATAATGGGATTACAGCTCCATTAATTGAATCATCACCTTTAAAAAACTTTTTAGTAATCTCAGGAAAGTTTTCATTAAATAGCGCTACACCTTGTGCAAATACGATATCATAAGGAGATTCTAATGACTTTATATTATCATTCTGTTCAAAAAAGAATTGTGGGAGATTTTTATGTGCCTTGATTTTGGCAATCTGTTGGTTTTTATCAACTAAATATATACAACATCCGTTTAAATTTAAAAAATCTATGAAGTAATCTACAGTTTTTTTCAATAAATTACTAAGATCACTTGCTTGATTAGTAATACTAATAAATTTGTTTAGCGTATCAATTTTATTAGCATGTTCCTTAAGTTTCTCTTCTACCACATGTATGTCTGATAAATCATGAAAAAGATATTGGATAAAATATTCATCACCCAACTCAATCTCATTTATGTTTACTTCTAAATATAATTGCTTACTACTTGATTCCTTAATTCTTGAAATAATTGGAGGTGGTTGATTTATTAAATGTTGGACCATAGTTGGATCTACTAATCCCTCATCAAATAATTCAAGTTTCAATGCTTTAATTCCTACAATTTCTTCTTTAGTTTTTTCTACTAATCTTTCTCCTTCTAAATTTACATCAACTATAACTCCTGTATCCCGGTTTACAATAAAAATGGCATCTCGAGCCGCTTGGAATAACGTTTGATATCGTTGCTCTGCCATTTCTAAGGTTTTAAGTACTGGTTTAATAGATTCAAAATAGGAAAAAAAGAAGCTCGTGATTTCCTTTAACTTACCATTATCTGCTTTATGATCTTTAGGCTCATAATCAAAGGCAAGGTAAGCATCTTCAAGATTAATAAGATAATTAGCAAAGCCCTCGAGAAGCTTATTTGCGAGAATTAAACTAATTTGAGTTTTAATATCGGTAATTATTGTGATTAGGAAGCTTTCATACCCTCCTCGAGCAAACTTATTTGGTTGTTTAAAGAATAAA
>JAEOTW010000365.1 GCA_016839655.1 Promethearchaeota archaeon
ATAAAACGAATTTTTGCATATGGTTTAATATTTAAATTTTTATTATTAATCATAAATATTGGATTATAATTACCATAGAATGCATATCCATGCATCCCTCTTGGAGGTTTCCTAACATGATAAAATTCTGGGAATATTACATACTCATTATTTATTGCATATATTTCATGACCATATTCATCACCAATCCAATCA
This sequence comes from Promethearchaeota archaeon, assembly GCA_016839655.1. Next base: position 196 of record JAEOTW010000365.1, read on the forward strand.
ATACCAAGAGCTTTTTTTTCATGTAAATCAAGAAATTTTCCTATATTTAATTTACTTAACATATCTTTTATTTCTATTTCATACTTCATATTTTTAAACCAAAATGATGCATAAGTTGCACCAAGAAAACTAATATAATGTTTACCATAAATCATATTATTTTTAGAAAGGAATTGCATTAAATTAAAATTATATTTTACAGGAACCATCCCATGATCTGACATAATAATAATTATGGCTTTATCTTCTAACGCACCATTTAAGGTATTCAACAAATTATCATAATATTTTATTTTTCTTTGAATTTCTATTGAATGAGGCCCATACTTATGCCCAATTCCATCTAATGCATTAAATTTAATAAATATAAAATCGTTATTATGTAGTAATTTAGGCACATTTTTTATTATGAACGGGTCAAATGCTCTAATATGAGGTTCTTTAATAACAAATTTAAAATTATTCTCCAACAACACATCATAAACAGTATTATATTTGTGCATATTTTTTTGAATAGGGAATAAATCTATCAGATTAGGTGGAATTAAATGAGGAATCCCATAATCAATTTTATTAGCTTTAAATAAAAAATATCTAAATATCTTATTATATTCATCAGAAGGGGCAATACGGTCAATACCACGCAACACATTAATAAATAAAGAATTTTTCGCTCCTTTTTTAATATTTAATTTATTTAATATATGTTGATTCCATATTTTTTGAGTTCTCATTGTTACTCCAGTATCAAAGCACCTTCCAATATATTCATATGTAAATAGAGGTTCTATTGTAGTATAAAATGATGTTTGACTCATGTTATGAAGATATGGACAAATTTTAGGATCAAGATAACTATCAGAAAATGCATCCAACCATAACAGAACTATTTTAGTCGTATTTTACCGCTCCATAACTAGTCTTTTCTATGAAAAATTTTATCAGCAATACCTAAAAGCTTAACAGCATTTTGTTTTAAGTAAGTGAATTTTAACTCTTGTTCATTGAATGATTTTTCGTTTACAAAATCATGATCAATAATTTCAGAAAATTTATTATATACATGATCTAATAATTCTTTATCAATTTGAAGATCTTCTTTAATACATCCTAATAACATAAAACTCAAAGACCATAATCTAATCATTATATTACTATTTTTTGAAAAAATAATTTTAGGTTTTGTATTAATACCAGATTTTCTACTTTCTATCCAAAATAAAAATAGAGAATATCTCAAATACATTCTTATAGCGATTTCATTTATTATCTTTAAATTAAATCCGATTTTTGATTTAATATAATAATCTATAAAATCATATAAAATTATTATATTCAATTTATTGATATATTCTTCAAACAGATAAACAGAACTTGGTTCTGACTTAAACTTTATGTTATATGCTTTATATATATAATACCAAATTACAACTCTAAGGTCTCTCTGTGATTCAAATAAAAATTGTCCTAGATTTGTACTATCAATGAAATCAGGTTCAATAAGAAGGCGTTTATAAGCATAAGTTACCATTAAATTTCCTAAATCATTATTAATGTAATATAAATCAGGAAACGTCTTTTTTAGATTTTTAGAAATTAACATACATCTTTTTAGAAAAGAAGGTTCATAACTTTTGATGAGGAAACTTAAACTTGTCCCAAATTCTACATATACTTTCATACACTCATATATTAGATCTATTATTTCTCCTTGCTCATTTTCATGCTTGTGCAAGACGTTAAGGTCTAAAAGACCCAGTAAAGTTTCTATTTTACTAAATAATATTATAATTCCATTGTATATAGTTAAATCATCGATGCTTATGTCAATTTTTTTTCTAATATCTTTACCCCATAATAAAATTGAGCCCTCTTTTATTTCGTAATATTTTAAGAAAGGTAAATTATTAATATCTATTAATTTTACTTGTGTTATCCATGTAATAAAACCTTTAAACTTATATTTTTTAAAAAAAGGATTATCAAATCCCAAAACATTATTAATATTTATACTCAATTTATTTAAAACTTTTTTATCTATGTGTTTATTTACTACTAATAATACATCATAATCTCTTATAGGACTAATAATATCATTATTTAAAAATAGTGACCCTTCATTACGTCCAAAACTACCGATCAAATATATTGAAACTGGATCAACTTCTTTTAAAACCTCATTTACAATAACAGACATATGAAAATTAAATTCATCCTTAAAACTCTTCAATGCATTTTCATATCTGTATGGTATGTTTTCTTCTAGTTCAAACAAATTTGTAATCATAATTAATACTACATCTCCATTTATTAGATATAATCACTAGCAAATTTCGAGCATGAGGACACTAATAGACTACTAAAAGAATATTCAACTATAACTCATCTTGAAAAAAAAATAAATTATAGCTGATTATATTACTCTCCTTGTAGATTCTACTCTCTGAATTTTATCATGCCCTTCTTTTGATATAAAGATTTGATACATCGCTTTTAACAGACTTATTTCAATCTCTAACAACAGGAGCACAAATTTACTAGATACTAACATTAATAAAACAAATATAAAAAATGAAAAAATAGCTATTGGAATAAAAAAATTCGGATCAACAAACAATCCTGTTATAAGGGAAAAAAAAGCTGACACAGATAATAAAGGAAACACAAATAGGGCCAAAAAATGAAAAGGTAAGGTTAAGAGGCCAAATTTACCATACTTTCTGTTAAATAACATTTCGTTAAATATGAGAATATTACGATGTAGGTTTGCGGCTCTTACTGTTTTTTGTTTAATATAACCAGTAGAATCAGATGGCGCATGCTCATGGAATACAACTCCTGAGTCGTACACACATTTATACCCCTTTTTTCTGACTTGAAATGCCATCGATGTATCGATTGATCCAGCCTTTGGTATGGCTTCAAGGTCTGAGACTGGTTCTCTTCTGTAAGCAGTAGCTTCTCCTTTTATATAGAATGTAGAGTCCATTTGACTTTCGGCTTCTCTGATGAAATTGATCACCCTTAGATATAGCGATTCTATTTTCGCTATTCTTTCGTTCGTATCAATAAGTTCGCTCTTCCCGGTTACGGCTCCGATATCTGGGTCCTCAAATCTATTTACGAGCCTTGTCAAGGCATCGGATCTAGGAAAAGAGCCGGCTTCATTAAGTACGATAATCTCCGTATCAGAATTTTGAATCCCTGCATGTACTGAGTAACTGTAACCCATCCTTTCGTCGAACTTAATTAGTTTAAAATTATCTTTTTTTTCGATGTATTTTTGTATTATGTCTGGTGTCGAATCTGTTGAATCATCTACGAATATGACCTTCATTTTTTCAAGAGGATATTGAGTTTGAAAAATGTTTTCAATTCTTTTCTGAATTATTCTTTCCTCATTATGTGTTGGTATTATAATTGTTATATTCTGAACTTTTTTTTCACCGACATCTAGAATTTTCTTATTTTTTATTTTATTATAATATAGCAACACTAAACCATAAAAAAGTATTGTCACAATAGGTATCAATAAGGAAAAGAAAAAAATTGCCTTCAAAATAATAGAGAGGGATATCATTTCATAACACCCAAAAAGTGTTTTATAAATTTCATATCCTAGTTTTTTCTTTCAAAGAGTAGACTACCTAGATTTTTCCTTACAATCTCAGGGTTATTATTTTTTATATACCAATCAATGGTTTTACGAAAACCCTGTTCATAAGAGATTTTTGGCGCCCACCCTAATAATTTCTTGGCTTGGGTCAAATCAGCCGCTCTTGAGGCAACTCCCTGGGGTTTTGAGATATCTCGCACTATTTCTTTGGGCCTCCAATTCATTATTTGAAAAATATTTTCGGCTACATCGTTTATAGTTATACGATCGTCCCTGCCTGCATTGACTGGGGTTCCGTCATCGATCTTTTCTGCAATCAATGTCATGGCATCCACTATATCCTGAACGTATGTGAAGTTCCGATCCTGTTCGCCAGTACCCCAAATGACATACGGATCCATTTTAACGAAAGCTTTGGCTATGAGAGCGATGATGGCGTGTGACTCATTTTCTCGTGGTCCATAGGCAGTGAATATTCGTACAGAAGAGGTCTTAATACCGTACTGCCTGTGATATGCTTTAAGTGCCATCTCCCCCATCAATTTTGCCCATCCATATTCTAGATCGGCATTTGCCTTTCCTCTGACAAATGGATCTGAATCTTCCTCCTTGAGAAGATAGGATGAACCGGTAGCTTCTTGCAGATGAGTAGGATAGACACAGGCAGAGCTTGCGAAACATATTCTTTCCACACCAGCCTTCATCGACTCTTCGAATACAAGTTGATCTAATATCATATTGGTGCAGCATTCAGCTGGATGTGTTTGAATGTACCCCCTTCCACCATGCGATGCCGCCAGGTGAAAAACTATTTCTATATCATTCAGAACGTCTCTGACGAATTTTCTTTCCTTAAGATCTCCTATACAAACGGTAAGATCGTCGAATATCCACTTGTTTTTCAATATTTTTTTTAGGGGATATTCGAGATTTTTCAAGCTCCCGCTTGAGAGATCATCCGCTACTTTTACCAACGCTCCTTTATTCAGGAGGGTGTCTACAAGGTGGCTACCTATGAAAGATGCACCACCAGTCACGAGAATTTTTCTATTCTCAAACATGTTCTTCTACCTCGAGTATACACATATTAATAAATTTACTAATCAAGAATCGTCTAAAATGGGGGGTATGATATCTCCACTAAATCTGGCGTACAACTTTAAAGCTTTCAACATCATCTTGAAAGTCCATTTTGAAATAAAATTATTTACTTTAGGAAATTCATTTCGGAATATGTTTAGATCATCGCCAATAGTAATTATATCATTTGGGTCTCCAATTTTTTCCTTCATCGCAACCTTTAGAAATCCTATTTTTGATGGTTCATATCCCATTATCTTTGAAGCTATCCAATCTATTGAAAATGGATCTATGCTCCCCATTATTAAATTTAATTTTACTGGAAAATGGCTTAGCGCATATAACCCATCTACAAAAATAAGTTTTGGATGAATGATCTTATTTATTCCAACAATAGCCTCTTGCAAATAGGGATGAAAAATAATTTTTCTTGGAGAAGATATGCAACCGAAGGTGTTCTTAAGTGCACAAGATATTAAGGTTTCCCGCATCACTTTTAATTTTGGGACACTGATTAATAGATCTGTTTCCATTAAATAGGAAGGAATTTTAAATACAATCCTACGATTACCCACAGTTACGTCTTTTTTTACGATTTTATCTTTGGTAAGATTAAATAAATCAACGTTTTTTTTGATGGCTAGTTTTCTATAACCAAGAATCGTAAAAGCATGCTCTGCTCGCATCGCAGTTGCGTCTGATTCAATAATTCTAATAGTTACATCCTCACCATATATTTCACGAATATTATCGATAATACCCTCCACTATTTTGGGATCTGTTGTGTAGCCCGTTGACGATTTCCAATAATAGCATAAATTTGGTTTAATTGCAATGTCATTTACATTTCTTTGTTTCTTGTAATCAATATTGTTCAATATTTTTGATATAGAGATTTTAATTTCGTCTTCAGAGGTTTTTGTTTTTAATAAGCCCACAATATTACCCATAAAAGGTAATCACTCCATATTCAACCCCTCATTTCCAAGCCTATATGCTTCTTCTATGGTCTCCATTACTTTTAATGCATCATTAATATTTATTGAGGTTTCTTCATCATTATTAATACAGTCAAAAAAATGGGTTAATTCTTTATAGAACGATTCATAATAATAAGTATAAGAAAGAGGTCGTATTTTTCTAAGCGTAATTTTTCTAAGAGAATTTTTGAATCCTTCTTTCATTGCGTGAATATATAGATTTTTAGGAACTAGATCATCACTAGATATGTGTCCAGCATTACCATGTAAAATAACTCTAAAATCATACTGCGGAAAAATGGTTTTTTGATACCAACCTACATTAATTATTCCTTTTGCAGAAGAATTAGTAGATTGTACAATTAGTATTGCTCCATCTTCGATGGGAAGATTATATTTATGATCCAAAGTAGAAGAGATTACTTTACAATCTCCCCCAAAAAAATTGTACAAGTCGATTAGATGATAACCTAGATCGAGTAGAACCCCTCCTCCAGACTTCTTTTGATCAAACCACCATTTTGGCACGGGTTTGGGAATCGCACCATGAGAAAAAGGGCCATTCATAATCGACTCTAATGTGACAACCTCTAAATCACCAATGAAACCTTTTGAATGTTTTTCTTTCATTTTCTCAATAGCATTATAAAATCTCATGCAATGACCAACCATGAATTTTTTTTCACTGTTCTTAACCAACTTAGCAATTTTTCGGCTTTCCTCTATTGTGTTGGCAAGTGGCTTTTCGACAAATATGTTGAATTCAGATTCTAGGGCCAGCTGAATACTTTCAAAATGTAAGAAATTAGGCAGAGAAATTATAACCGCATCTAGACTAAGTGAATCATCGAATAAATCGTGGAAGTCATTATAGAGTTTCCCCACTCCAAAAGATTTTGCTTTCTTTAATGCTCTCTTTGATGAATCAGCTGCTGCAATGACTGCGACGTCATCAATATGTAAACAATTCGCCATATGTAACATACCCATATGACCCAAACCAATTATACCCACTTTCAACATAATTATTCACCCTTGTTATTTAATTTCAATATTTTTTTAAAAAAAAATAATTTTAGTAAAGTTAAAGCAATTTCTAATCCATGTAATACAAAGTTTCTTTTTGAAGTATTTGGTAAATTATTATATTTTATATTTACAGGAATTTCAGATAATCTTATTCCATTTTTTAAAGCTATTATTAGTTGCTCACTTTCTATACCATAACCTCCTTCTTTACTGTTTAAAACGGTTATAAAAGATTTCCTAGAAAATGCTCTAAATCCACTTTGATAATCTGTCACTTTTGTATGAAATAGTATATTTTGAAATAGATTAAGACTTCTCAATCCAATATTTCTTATAAAGGAGATATCTGTATATGAATCTTTTAAAAATCTAGATCCAACGACCATATCTGATTCACCTAATAAAATTGGTTTTAATAATAAGGGTATTTGATATGGATCATGTTGACCATCGGCATCAATGGTTATAATGATGTCTGGATCATATTTAATGGCTTCTTTAAATAAAGTTCTTAATGCATATCCTTTTCCTATTCTTTTTTCATGATTGGTAAGTATAACTCCTAAATTTGAGACAATATCAGCTGTTGCATCTATAGATCCATCATCACATACAATTACATGATTAACATAATTTTTAGTTAATAAAACAACATTTTCTATTGATTTCTCTTCATTATATGCGGGAATAACTGCAATTATATTATTAGTAATATTTGACATCTGAATATTTCACCGCTTGTATGTAAGATATATACCCCGTAAACCAACTTATATTATTATTATAACAATAAAAACATTTTATTAATAGCGCGCGCATCGCGCGTAATGTATGCTTCAAAGTCCAAACGAAATAATTAGTATTAATATGTAATCAAACTCATGTGCAATTCTGTTATTCGAATAACATAACATTGAATAAAATTTGATTCCAAACACATTGCAACTCATCTCTACATCTCCAATCAAATCGGAAATCCCCAAAATCCTCATCGTAAACCCAAAGTTCAAGTACTAACCTAAAATTAGAGGCCTCCAACCCAATAGCATGCGCCTCAATAACTTCATTATTAATAGTCAACATACTAAGTTCAATAAAATCTCCAGAAAACTCAGCTTCTTCAATAGACCAAGAAAATGGACAAAGCCAAGTCTCATTATTTTTTAAAACCCGACGAATCTCGTATAAAATAGGAGCAGGGCTTGGACTACAAGAAGTTGAGTTCGGAGCGGGTGTTGTCGAGTTTTGGAGTTTTATCTTAACTCCCACGTATTTTGATTCTCCCATATGGTTATAGATATAGATTGTCCAATGGATCTCTTCTGCTAGGTCAATCCGAGGATCGTCGCCTGGAAAGTAGTGTTCGGCCATACCTTCTTCGCCTAAAACTGCCAGAGCGAAAAAAGGCTCATCACCATTAGGTAGAAGTGCAATAACCACAGGGGCACAAGCCGTCAATACCAATGCCAAACAGATAGAGACAAAGACTAAATGCCAGTCATCAAGACTCATCGGCAATGACCTCCGGTCTAGAATCCATCACCCTGTGAAAATAGTAGACCTTGAATTGGTTCCAGCCCAGAAAACCAAAGAGTACAATTAAGCAGACCACTCCGAAAGATAGAAACAACTGATTTCTAAATCCTTCCTCTTCAACTTTCTTGGTAACTTCTATCAAATTGATGTTAGTTTCGAAGACCACATTCGAGACCTCTACAGACTTACTAGCCAACTGGATTGCCGCGTCATAGTCCCCCAACTCAAGAGCCCTATCAGACTCAGAATAGTACTCCAAAGCTGTGTTGAGAAGCGCTACGAGTTCGGGAACATCTCCACCAGCCCTATCGGCCTCTAGCAAAGAGAGATATGCAACTTCCAGAGAATTCTCCGCCAGCGAAACCTTCGAAATAGCCTCCGATTCGGCCCCCATCACTCGTGAAACACTTGGCATGAAGAACACATATGTACATACGAAAAAAAGTGCAGAGAAACATTTCAGCTTTTTCGACGCGCGCGCGCGTGTATCAAGGATCCTATGCCCCTTCAGATAAACAAGTATATACTCGAGAAGAGGCTTCTGGCAGTCACCTACATGGATCATGCACTTTTTCAAGTGCGCGCGCGCGCGCCCGACTACATCCTGACCCTCACACATCGGAGTCTCCCTTCCCCTTATCATCTTTCTGTAAATTGACCTTATCCTTCAACTCATCCAAGATCTTCGTCAAGCATTTCAAGGTAACTTCAGGGTCTTTAGACCGGGAAAAGACCAGAACACCCTCGAGGCCGTAATGAACATTCATCACTGATCCCTTCTCAACCTCGTTAGCATTCACAAAAAACGCAGGTAGGGTTACAGCTAGACTAGAGCCGAAGACCTGCACCTTCCTGGAAGACTCAAACACGCGCATAAACATACACCAATCGGAAGTCTTTACGCTCAAGACATGCGTATTCGTATGAGTTCGATCGTCAAATCCTATTTTCTATTTTATCCCCATCTTCTTTGTAGGGATAAACTCCGGTAACATAAACTGAATTGACCCCTCCGCATCCACGCCTCTTTCACTAGCCAGTGTAACGGCAAGAGCATGAACAATCGCAAGATGTGCGGTCTGAATCTTACTGCTACTTGGCCCTTCGGGTTTAGCATTGCTCTTGATCACATAGTCAGCATAGCGCCCCAAAGGCGTATCAGGATTCTCGGTTATAGCCACAGTCGTAGCGCCCCGCTCTCTACCTCTGGCTAAAACATCATATACGAAGCCCGTGCCACCGCTCGCACTTATAGCGACGACGACATCGCCTACGTTGATAATGCCCTCAATGTATCGACTCAACCCCCCCTCACTCTCCCCAAGACCCTTAGCAAAGGACACAGGGTTGGCATCTGCAAGATTATTCGTGAAGCAATAAACAGGTAGCCCGGTTTCAAATCCCTGACCCCCAAACTCCATGCCCACTAGGGCGCTAGCGCCAGCCCCAGTCACAATAATTTTTCTTCCTTTTTCGACCGCTTCTCGCATAACTTCAACTACCTCAATTAGACCTGAGATCGCCGCATCGACACTGTTAATAATGCCATAAGCATCCTCGAGCATCACCCGCCTCAACTTCTCCTCAACGGTATCACAGCCCTCGAGGTCCACGCTCACCATCAAAGGCTTGTTCACATCGATGATCTGCCCCACGCTATCGATAAGTTTCATCGAACGCCCAAAATTATATTCAAGAAACGAAAGAGTACTCCCAGGAAGATCGCTGACGTAGATTTTGTGGTTATTCGTCAAACTCTTGATCAGGCTAGACTTCCCAGAATTGAAGATCCCAAGAACTACAATCCTACTACCACGATCAAACCTCTCCCTGATCTCCTTCTTGATCAACCCTATGCCAGTGCCATCAAGCATGCTGGTCACGATGACAGGATAACCTTCAAAAGGCATCAAGACCTTAAAAATATCGTCTTTATCGACCTTATCGCATTTGTTGGCCACGAGGAAGAACGGGAGGCCCTTTTCCTCAACATAATGCAACATGGCTTTGAAAGTGTTGACCTGAGGATCATACAGGTTCAACACGAGAATCGAGGCAGAAGGATCAACCGAATCAAGAACCGATATCTTCTTAGAAACCCTACTCATACAATCACACTCCCAAACATACTATCTAGTCTCATCATCAAGTGCTGATCGAACATTCCGATTTTTCTCATTCTTCATTTTTATGTTCTCATCCAGCTTGTCTATAATATCCACGAGACGCTCCCTGAGGAGCTCAGGCGTTTCAACCCAAGAAGCGACTAGAACACCATCAAGCCCAAACAAGACACTCGACACCGAACCCTTCTCAACCTCGCTCGCCTTAACGAACATTGCAGGCAGAGTCATAGCTAGACTCGAGCCGAAAACCTGCACCTTCCTAGAAGACTCAAAAACAGGCATAAACTGCAAACCATCCATCATACAATCTAACTCAGTCCCCGCCTGACAGCGGC
>JAEOTW010000386.1 GCA_016839655.1 Promethearchaeota archaeon
ATAATCAAGAAATTGGTGAAAATCAACAATATTTATAGATTCTTCCATACCAAATATCTCTAATGCTTTTATGCAGTAATAAGAAGAAATTAAATTGGGTTCAAAAAAGGGATTCAAACTATCAATAAAAGTATTATCATCATTTCGAAATCCCCCTCCCATCCAGCCTAATCCACCAGGATATTGTAAATTATTTATAAATTGAATTATATCTTGTATTTTAGAGGAGTACCCCACCCAATTATCCATCAATAAGTTGAGTGTAAATACCGCAAAAAATGTATTATCTGCTGTTGAAACTCTAAATCCCTCCTCTAATTCTGCACTGTAAGGCTGTCCAATAAAGCCACTTGTTTCTGGATTATAACAATCCCAAATGAAATCGATCATTCCTTGCGTATTAAATAAGTCTGTGCGATTTAATATATTTAAAGAAAGAATAGCATAACAATTAACTTCTAAAATAGAATTTAAGGGAAAATACGTTTTGGAGAAGTCAGTATCTAAATATCGATATGCTAATGTATCCATAAATCTGTTTGAACTTCCATCATATTGAGACATAATGTAATTAATTATTTCAGATTGATTTATGTGGTTCAGTTTTCCAATCGCATCAAAAATGAAGAGGGCATAATAGGTTGCTTGTATTGAAGGTTCATAGATCTGAGGGAAATACCCCAAATCAGAATAGTCAGATACTCTTGCATCAAAAATAGAATTGATGATTTCATTATTGCTTGAAGAAGCTAATTCTGGATACTCTATTTCGTCATATGTAAAATTTTCACTTGCTAGAGTGAAACTCTTAGAAATATCGGAGTGAAATATACTAATGCTTAACATCAAAACAACTATAATACTCACAAAAAGGACTTTTTTATTATTCATTTTCTTCGATTCTACATAAGTTATAAGAGGTTATTGTTAGAATTATAGCGAACTTATTTAAACAAAAAATCAATACGCTACAACATTCATAGAAAATAAAAAAATTAAAGAGAGATAACAAAAGAAATCCAATATCTAATCCAAACTATCTATACAATAATTCTTTCTATAGATTTAATTATGAAATTAAAAAGGATAATATATAACATTAGCATTACAATCTAAACATGTATCATTAAAATATTAAAAATTGTATATTTATAATAACAGAGTATAAAATGATTTGTTAAAGATGCTAAGCAAAAAAGAGATTCTTAAGACACTTACTAATCTGAAAAAAATATTAAAAGATAAGTATAAAGTCAAAGAATTAGGTTTATTTGGATCCTATGCGAGTGAAACACATAAGGATATTAGTGATATCGATTTACTTGTTGAATTTGGAGAAGATGCAGATCTATTTGATTTCATTGGGCTTTCTCTATTTCTTGAGGAAAAATTTAGATGTAAAGTGGATGTTGTACCAATAAATGCATTAAGGGAAGAATTAAAAGATTCGATTTTAAAAACGGTAATCTATTCATGAGAAATCAAAATATATATTTAAAAGATATCATTGAATCTATTAATAAAATCATAGAGTTCGTTGAAAACATGACATTCGAAGAATTTCAAGAAGATGATAAAACTTCAAGTGCAGTTATTAGGAAGTTTGAAATACTTGGAGAAGCTACAAAAAATATTACTGATGATACAAGGACAAAATATCCCAAAATTCCTTGGAAAGAAATGGCAGGAATGAGAGATAGATTAATTCATTCATATTTTGGTATTGATTATAAGTTAGTTTGGACAACAATCAAAAATAGTATTCCTAATTTAAAAACCATGATAGAAGAAATTTTAGTAGAGAGTAAAAAGAAACACCAGGATAAGTAATTTATTTTATATAAAGATATAAATGTAGATCCCTCCAACTTAAAAAATTAAATCAGAATTTTAGTAGGAATCAAAGAAAATAAAAAAAACTATTAAAAATTAGTTCTTATCTATACTGACTGTCAAGTACCTATTTTAGGAGGATCTTTTGAACAATAATAATGAAATATTTCAAAATTAAGTAAATAATCGGGTTTCATTTTCGACTTTTTTTCAGATTTAAACATCAAAGGAAATTCATTAATTTTTAAAGTGACGATTAAGGGTTTTTTGTTTTCTCCCCTCATCGCGTAATAATAATAGTCAAAATTATCATGACCGTTAAATATATTGGCAGCATTACCCATTATAATCTCTTCCTTATCAGATATGCAAGTCTCTTCTTGAGTTTCGATTGCTTGTTCTCCCAAAAGTCCTAACCTTTTCATTAATCGTACTAAAATATCAGACGATTTTATTAGACTGATAAATCCTTCACCTTGAAACCTTTCAAAGATCCTTTTCTTGACCTGAGATTGAATTGTACTCATTCTGATTCCTAAACGATTACAAATAGAACTTATACTTACCTTATCTTTGCATGAACATAAAACTGAAATAGAACCGATTAATCCTGCTACTACATTATCTGTCGTATTTTTGATTCCATGCCACAATCTATATAAAATCTTTTTAGAAAGATAATAAAAAGGCATTCCTAAATCAAAATGTTCAGAAAGTTCAAAAATCCTCTGTAGAATATATTTCTGCCTATTAC
>JAEOTW010000009.1 GCA_016839655.1 Promethearchaeota archaeon
AATATCCCTTCAGAGGAATTAGTGGAAAAAACCAATATTTGTGGAAGTAAATCTGGAAGAGATATTGATAAAAGTACCCTCTTTGATAATTTTTATGGAGAACTAAAAACAGCTCCAATGATTCGTGAATGTCCAGTAAATATAGAATGTAAAGTACATGAAATCCTCGACTATGGCGATGGTGAAGGAATTATTGGCAAAGTAATTAAATCTTATGTAAATCAACAATATACAATTGAAGAAGAAGGTGATATTAAACTCGATTGGAGGAATATTCATCCAATTATTTGGACTACAGGGGGTGACTTCAACTATTATAAACTTGGTGAAAGGATTAAATCCTAAGAATTAGAATGAGGAAAATTAATCTCAACTTGATAAGTCCCCAACTAATTTTTTAAAGGATGTAATTGATTTAAATATATGAATACTGAACTAGCTCAAATGGTTACCCTAACTTCTTATGGTAATGCGTATTTAACTAACCAATCCATAAGTTTAGATCTTAATCATTCTACTACTGATTCATGTAAAAAAATTAGTTTTATAGAATTGATTTCTAATGGAGAGACATCAGAAGAGATTCTTTTAGCAAATACTCCTAATGAATGGTTTGAGTACTTAAGAAAAAGTGGTGTTAAACATCTAAAGATCCATTTTCAACCTACTGGGGGTGATAGAATGTCTGCTTCGTTTATAGGAGGAGGGGGGAGATGGATAATTGAAGCATTCAAAAAACCACTTTCTGATATTTGGGATGTTAGGTGGAATGTAAACCCTTTTGAAGGTAAAGAGAGAATTTGGACCGTCACTTATGGTTTAACCTCGAAAAATTTAAATCTCCCCAAAATAGTTTATCCACCATTAGAATACTGGCATAAAGAATTGATAATTGCGATTACAAAGATAAAAAAGTTTGCTGAAAAACAATCTTTAGTTCAATATATTGAAATTTTTCAGGATGCTCTTGATTGTATAGTATCTGATGATCCGCTCAGTTTAATTACCCATAATGATTTAGTCCCTCCAGAGAAGTATGATCTTAAAGCAAAACAAATTTTTGCGGCTTGTAATAACGCTTGGATTGTCGCAATGGTAGATTGGAATGAGCTAAATTTTAAGGGTAAAATACAAAAAGAATATAATCAATTATCTGATGATTTATATCTTAAAATATGCAGAGCTATAATGGTAGCGACAAATTCATTTCTTTAGAGATAAAAAATAACATTTTTTTTTTAATTGGAACTTAAAGGGGATCTATTATGAGTGATTTATTTCTTGGATTAGATTGCTCAACTCAAAGTTTGACGGGTATTATAGTTGATTTTAATTTAAAAAAAATAGTATATAGGAATAGTATCAACTTTGATGAAGAATTATCCCATTATAATACACATAATGGAGCAATAATCTTAGATAATGAAAAAGTCGTTCATTCATATCCCCTTATGTGGGTAGAGGCTCTAGAATTACTGTTTGAAAAAATGCAAAATAATAAGAGAGCTCTTTTTGAAATTAAAGCCATTTCCGGTTCAGGACAACAACATGGAACAATATATTTAAATAGTGATTTTGTAAAAACCCTTAAGCGATTAGATGCTGATAACTCATTAGTAATTCAATTAAAGAGCTCATTTTCTCGTCCAACAAGTCCTATATGGATGGATTCGAGTACTACTAAACAATGTGAAGAAATTAGACTAAAATTAGGAGGATTAAAACCTACGATTAATTTATTGGGTTCTAATACCATTGAACGCTTTTCTGGACCTCAAATTCGAAAATTTTTTCAAGAGTATCCATTATTATACGAGAAAACCTCAATCATTCATTTAGTCAGTTCTTTTATAGCTTCAATTCTGTTAGGAGAAAATGCTCCTATCGATCATGGTGATGGAGCTGGAATGAATTTAATGAATATAAAAACTAAGCAATGGGATGAGAGAGCTTTAAAAGCAACAGCACCTAATTTAAGAGAAAGATTACCTCCGCTTTCGCAACCATATAGTATAATTGGAAAAATATCATCTTATTTTATAGAGAAATTTGGATTTAATCCAAATACTAATCTGATAGCTTGGTCAGGTGATAATCCGAATAGCCTTATTGGTGTTGGATTAATTAAAAAGGGAAAAGTAGGAATAAGTCTTGGAACGAGCGACACATATTTTAGCTATTTACAAGATTTATATCTTGATCTTAAAGGTGAGGGTCATGTATTTGGAGCCCCGACAGGAGATTATATGAGTTTAATTTGCTATAAAAACGGTTCATTGGCACGAGAGAAAATAAAAAATAAATTTCATCTTAATTGGGAAAAATTCTCTGAAATTTTGGAAAAATCACTGCCTGGAAATAATGGAAAACTAATGTTGCCTTACTTTTTTCCTGAAATTGTCCCACATGTATTAGAACCAAAAGTGTATCGATTTGGCTTTGATGAGAACGATATAGAAGGGAATATTAGAGGAATAATTGAAGCACAATTCTTGTCCATGAGACTTCATTCAAAATGGATCGGTGAAAAACCTTTAGAGATTTATGCAACGGGAGGTGCTTCTGCAAATAAAGATATTCTTCAAGTTTTAGCAAATATTTTCAAAACAAAAGTACGAGTATTTGAATTTACAGATTCAGCAGCTTTAGGTGCAGTATTCAGGGCTGCAAAATCCTATTATGATTCTATAAATATAATAAAGAGTTGGGAAGATATTGTGAATAAATTTATAGATTTGGAACGTAGTATTGTTGTTGTTCCAAATGAGAAATACTTCCAATTATACGATGATATGCTTGAACTTTATAAAAAATTTGAAGAATTTATTTTAAATAAAGGAAAAAATCCTGAAATAGCTCGCTTACAATTTATTAAAAAGTATTTTTAACTTAATAATTTGAACTTATAAAGAATAATTAATAAAGGAGATTTTATAGTATAAGCAATTAATTTAAAGAGGAGAATAATTGAAAATAATAAATAATGGAATAATTAAGGATTCTTATAACGTGGTGGTTGTAGGTGCTGGTATTGGCGGTATTACTGCTGGAGCGCTACTTGCTAATAAAGGTTTAGACGTCTTAGTGGTAGAACAACATTATATTCCTGGAGGAGTTTGTTCATCTGTAAAACGTAAGGGATTTGCAATGGATGCTGGGGCAGCAATGTTATTTGGATGGGGTGAAGGTCCATCTCCACATCGTTTCGTTATGAATGAGATAGAAGAAGAAATTGATATGATCCCACATGATTGCTACTATAGAATGCATTTTGGGGATACTTCTGTTACGTTTTGGAAGGATTTCAACCGTTTTTTTAAGGAATTATGTGCTGCATTTCCAGGAAAAGAAGAACAATTAAAAGGATTCTATGATCATACTCGTAAAATTTACGATGACTTGATGAAATCACCAATGCCGATGTCTCCTGACACAATGCCACTTAAATTGGCATTAAAAATGTTTTTTAGACATCCAATGATTACAATGAGATTACGAAAATACATGAATAGCTCTTTGAAAGAAATACTTGATTTATATGTGAAAGACCCAGAAATTGAGGGATTATTTGATTTACTTATTGCTACGTGTTATTGCACCACCATTGAGGAAACACCTCAATTATTAGCAGCACCAATTGTTTGGGAAACTTTCTATGGGGGTGCTTGCTATCCAGCAGGATCACCACAGATGTTTCCTAACATACTTGAAAAAGGAATGGAAAAAAATGGTGGTCAGATATTATATCGTCATATGGTCGAAGAAATACTCCTTGATAATGGCAAGGTTTATGGAGTTCAACTCGATGATGGGACAAAAATAAGTGCTAATTTTGTAATTTCTGATGCAACAATATGGAATCTTTACGGGAAACTCATTAAACCTAAGCATATTACACCTGAACGATTAAAATGGGCTCAGAGTTTTGTACCTACATACAGTTGTGTGGTATTATTAATGGGTGTAGATGCAGAAATCTTACCTGAAGATACAAATGCTATTGAAGTCCTTATCGGGGATCTAACTGAATTATCTAAAAATAATTACTTCTTATATCTTCCATCTATTGATGATCCGTCCATTTGTCCAGAAGGAACTCATTCAATATCGGTGTTATGTTCTACTGGAGATTATGATTGGCCACGACCAGACGATCCTCGATATCAAAGTGAAGAATATATAAAAATGAAGGAGAAATTTGCTGATGAAGTGCTTGATGTTATAGAAACCAAATTTCCCGGTATAAAAGATCACATCATAACTTTAGATGTCGCTACACCTGGAACCACTGAGCGTTTTACTCAAAGAAATTTTGGTAATATTGGAGGTCCAAAACAAATGTTAGGACAACACATATTAAATCGATTAGGTGCTCGTACAGAATTTAAAAACCTTTACTGTGTTGGAGATTCTACCACTATGGGTGAAGGCGTAGTTTCAGTTACAAGTTCAGCTATTGGTGCTGTTAACATGATACTAAAAGATTTAAAAATGAAACAATATTTGCCACGAAAGTATTCTAAAGAGTATATTAATCATGTAAAGGGAAAAACAAAAATTCAGATGCCATTGATAAAGGAAAATTTTACAGAAGCTACAGCTAAACGCGCTTCAATTGAATGTCAATGGTGTGAAGATGCTAAATGCATGAAAAAATGTCCAGCGGGGATAGATGTACTAAATTTCATTCGGCGTATTGAAGTAGGAAACTATGAGGGAGCTGTACGACATATGCGTGAAATGAATCCACTAGCAGAAATCTGTGGTCAAGTGTGTCCTGCAGAAAATCTATGTGAATCAGAATGTTATCACCTTGATTATGCTGATGAGCCTACGCGAATAAAAAAACTTCAAGCATGGGTATGTAAACAAGCGGATACTAAGGGTTGGGACTTATATGTTTCAAAGAACAATGGCATAAAGATAGCTATAATAGGTGCTGGACCAGCAGGATTATCATGTGCTCACTTTTTAGCACGATTGGGTTATAATATTGACATTTTCGAGAAAGAGAATAAAATCGGAGGTGTACCTACATTATACATCCCCTCCTTTAGACTTACTGATGAAGTGTTAAATAGGGAACTTAAAGGAATTATATCATATCCAAATATCGATATAAAATTTGGAAAAGAACTTGGCAAAAATATAATGATCTCTGATCTTTCAAAGGATTATAGTGCGGCATTTTTAGCACCAGGATTACATTCAGGTCGAAAATTACAGCTACCCGGAATAGAGAATGTTAATGCTGTTGATGCTTTATCTCTTCTCAAGGAATATAAGCAAAATGGAAAATATGTTATTACTGGGAAAGTATTAATTATTGGAGGTGGGAGTGTGGCTGCTGATGCTGCTAATATAGCATTGAAGTGTGGTGCTGAGAACGTCACTATGGTTTGTCTTGAATCCGATAACGAGATGCCTTGCTTGAAGAGTGAAAAGGAAGAACTAAAGGAATTTGGTGTTCAAATCCTTAATTCCTGGGGTCCCAAAGAGATTTATGGAAATAAACTTGTTCTTGTATATTGTAAATCTGTTTTTGATAGGGAAGGAAAATTCTGTCCTGAATTTGATGATTCAAAAACCACTGAAATTGAGATCGATACTATTATTATAGCGATCGGACAAGAAATAGAGTCACCCCTCGGAGTATATTTAGAAAAAGAGTTTGGTAAAGGACTGATTAAAGTAAACGAAAAAACACAGTTAATTGAAGGTCGATTAAATATATATGCTGGCGGAGATATAGTGCATGGAGCTGGAACGGTAGTTACCTCTGTAGCAGATGGAAGACGTGCTGCGATAACGATAGATGAACAATTAAAAAAATAATACTCTTCACATATTTTTTAATTTTATTTGTGAATGTTTTTGTTCTATTCCAAAGGAAGATGATATGACTAGTTTATTATTTAAGTGCAATTAAACCAAACTACTAATTTCTTAATGAAAACATCAAAACTGAAGAGTTATGAAATTTTTATATGAAAATTAAAAAAAGAAAAAAAATTTTTAAATTAATTTTAGCCCATTAAATATAGTTTATTTGTATTTAATTGACAGGAGTAAATCGTTCTTTGTTATTTTCTTCCGGTTTGCATGCATCGTGAATGTTCTTGCTTGTTCAGTTAAAGCAGAAGCAGTTTTTTCTAAATGATCAATTAATAAATCAACTGCATTACGAGCTACAATACTAGCACCCTGTTGCTTCATCAATCGACGAATTGGGCTCCATGCGAAAGAATGTTTCTTTTTAGCCATTTTTTATTCCTCCAACTTTTTTAGTCAAAATTTTAAAAATTTAAATTTTTAATTTTTTTTGAAGTTATTAATAAAGTTTCTTAGATAATATAATATGTGAAGAGTTATTTAAATGTTATGGCAAATCAGAAGACTGTGATGAGTTAAATAAAAAAAAAATCACGACAAAAAATTTTTATTATAAAAAATTGTCCATCATCTGTGATCACTCAATGGTTGATCATGTTAAAAATATGAAATGTTTTTGTTAGTATGACCATTATTCAAATATTAATTTTGGCAAAATTGGTTTTTATCTTAGTTTGGCTATGATTTAGTGGCGAATTAAGAAAAATATAATTGATAAAAGTGATCCGAAACAAATGTTAATATCATCAATTATGTGATCATATTATGGTCAACCCGTCAAAAAAGATATGTTGATTTTTATAGAAACAAAATTATTCCAATAACAATATTGGCTAAATATTCTTTATTGTTGTTTTTATGGTAATTCAATGGTGAATTAAGAAATTTTTAATTGAAAAAAATTATCCCAATTGAATTTCATAGGATGACTTATTTGATCATATCAATTAAGGTTTAATCAAATTAAGAGGTAAAAATTAATTTTAATCTGGAGATCTTAGAGTCGATTGAAATATTATCAATGATATATTTGATATATGAATGAAAAATTTGGATTTATCGGGCAAAAAGGTAAAATTTTATAATTTAAAAGAAAAATTTTAATTAATTCTGATTATTTATATTATCAAAAATAACTTAATAATTCTATAATTTAGATTTTAAAAGGATTAAAATGTCAGAACAACAAATTATGGTCCCTGGCGCAGTAGGTGTAGCAATTAAATGTAAGGATGGTGTTGTGCTTGGAAATGATCGACGAGCAACTTGGGGATATACTGTTACAAATAAATCTACCCAGAAAGTGTTCAAAATTACAGAATACATAGGTTTAGCTGCATATGGTTTAATTGGAGATTTTCAAATTCTTGTAAGAATTCTACGGGCGCAAGCCAATCTCTACGAATTAGAGACAGGAGAACGAATCTCAACAAAAAGCATGGGAAAGATGGTTTCGAATTACCTCTACTCGCGTAAAATGGCTCCTTTATATACAAATTTAGTGATAGCTGGAATGGATAAGGATGGACCCAAATTATACACACTTGATGCCCTTGGTTCACTTATGGAAGATGATTATGGAACTGCGGGAACAGGTATGTTACTTTCAATTGGTATTTTAGAAGCAGATTATAAGAAAGGTATGACAGTTGCGCAAGGAGAGAAGCTTGTTGAGAAAGCAATTAGAAATTCAATTAAACGTGATGCTATGACCGGCAATGGAATTGATTTATTGATAATTTCTGAAGAGGGAACAGAAGAAAAGTATTTCGAGATTAAAGAAATGGGAGAATAATTGCTTAAACTCCTTGTTTTTATATTTCAGATGATCTACTTTTAATCAATAATAATTTATTATATGAAAGCTTAGTAATTATTAGATACTTAACGCTAATAACGGGTCAAATCAAGTTGAATTTTTCACATAATACCTTTGATGATACTAGAGAGATCCTTGGTTTTAGTAAAGATGAGATTTTAGAAATTAAAGATACACTTGGAAAGCTTAAAGCTGAAGACGGTGGGGAAGATAAGATAGATAACTTTGTAAAATCAAAGTTAAATCTTTCTAATGAATTATTAGATCAATATTCAACATATTTAACAGATATAACTAATTTTACAGAACACTATTTTTTGTCTAGCACAAGTTCAGATTTTTTTTATTTAAAAACAGAAATATTGAATGAAATAAGAATTATAACTGATAATTTACAGAATCTTAACTCAAATACAAGAAATATTAAAAGAATAACAAAAAATAGTACTCTCTTAGAGGTTTCATTAAAACGAATAGAAGATCTTCTTATGGAAAGTACCCATATAGGTTCCAAGTTACAGGAATCTATTAAAGAGATTAAAACGATTCAAGAAGATACTACGAAATTATGGATAGAAATTAACAGAATTAAAAATTTACATTTTAAATTAAATGAGATTCCTCATACTTTAGAAGATTGGAATGAACTTAAAGAACTTGTTATTTTTATTAATAGTTTAAATGAGGTATTCTTAAGCAAAAGAAAAAAAGATAAAACTGAGAAGATTTTAACTGTTCATTTTGATGATATTTATCAATTTTTTCTCTCTAAAGATG
>JAEOTW010000366.1 GCA_016839655.1 Promethearchaeota archaeon
AGTCAAAAGGCTGTAACACCAGTGGAGATGTAATTGATGGACCTGCACTTAACAACGCAATTGTAGGTATTCTCGATAAAGCGATTGGTCGAGCTAAAGCAAACGGAAGGAAGACTGTCCAAGAAAAAGATCTTTAGAGATAAGGGTCCTTTTTAAAAACTTTCCGAAACTAAATTAAGGATTTTTATTATCAATTATTACCATACTTTTTTTTTTCTTCAAAAAAATTAAAAATTTCTCACAGTATATTCATTTTTAATTATAAAGTAGTTCAATATAGTTAACACACAATAAACACGACCTAATAGAATAAAAAATTCTTCATAAATCGCCTTATCCTTGTTCTCTAAATCGTTGAAAGAAATTTTTTATTCTTATCTCTTCCTTTTCTTATTCGTTATAGTGTCAAGTTTTACCTTTGAGATTTAGAATCTTTGTCAATGATGAAAAAATCAATCGATATCACACTTTTTAACCTTTGTAACCTCTCTTTAAGCAATTTAACTCGTTCATATGGTCCTGAAACAGCGATAATTTCCAAACATTTTTCAAATTCTAAATGAACATGCATAGTTGATGTAATCACATCATAGAAATGATGTTGTATATCATTTTTTCGGATTTCATCTGTTTGTTGAACCGAAGCATAAATAGGTCCTGAGTCATATTCGTGATCGTGATGTCCATTGTCGTGATTGATCTCATGTGAGTGTTCATGCGAAATATCTTTATGATCTTTTCCAGTAAAATGTTCGTGCAACATAAAAATGGGTATGCACCCCACAACATTCCCGGAAGTAACATCGATGGTTTCTTCACTGACCATTAATGAATGCATCGCTTTTCTTATGCTATCTGATCTGGAAATACCCATTTTATTCCTAAATGCCTCAAACTTATCGTATAAATCTTTTGGAAGAGACACTGTAAAACGTTTATATTCTTCCATTTAATTCTTCCTTTGGTTGAATTATAATTTTCTATAAAGAAACTAGGTTCAAAAAGAATTAAATTTTACCAACTCAATTTGGATTTATTTTCTTTTAATCAATTTTCTGAAATAAAAAACAGCTATATAAAGATCCGTAAGTTCTAGATTTTATGTACTAGAACCGATAACAATTGAACTTCACCTTAATCTTAAGAATTTTTGGATCTATTAGTCTAAACATACAACAGAAATTATAATATAAATAAGGTGAGTAATTATTTCTACGGTTGAAGATGTGTTTAGTATGATGAAATCAAACTATAATATAGAGAAAGCAAAAGAGCTTAACGTTTCAATGAAAATAGTCTATGAGGTCGATGGAGATGGTGGAGGTTGCTGGTCGATAGTTTGTGATCCAGAGAAGATTGATATTACTGAAGGTGAGATGGAAGACTTCGAAGCGAAGGTTTGGTATAAAGATTCTGAAAGTTTTTTTAAAGTATATACAGGAGAAATATCCGGAGTAAAAGCCTATATAAAAAAACTATTAAAAATTTCAGGATCTCAATCAACTCTCAAAAAATTTTCAGAATTGATTAAAGCTTAACAGTTCTAAGAACGAGAATAGTTTTTGTGGGCTTACCATAATTTTTTTTTATTTTTTAAAATAATTTCACATAATCTTATAATCAGAGAAATTTAGATAATATATGCAAATAAGGTATCGCGCAAAGATCATTTTTGAGGTTAGGTAAATTTGAAGAAAATAAATTCCACTAAAGAAGTGTTAAGGGAGAGTGAAGAGCGATTTCGAGCAACTTTCGAACAAGCTGCGGTTGGAATTGCTCATGTTAACCCTAATGGTCAATTCATAAGAGTAAATCAACGGTTTTGTGAGATTGTTAAGTATCTAAGAGAAGAAATGCTTTCAATGACTTTTCAAGAAATAACTCATGCTGATGATTTAGATAAAGATTTGAAATTGTTAAGAGAGATGCTGAAAGGAGAATTGAAAACATATTCATGGGAAAAACGGTACATATGCAAGGATAGTTCTGAAGTTTGGGTAAATCTAACTGTTTCTCTGGTAAAAAATCAATCAAACGAACCTAAATATTTTATTTCAGTTATAGAAGACATAACTAGCCGTAAAGTCATAGAAAATGCTTTAAAAAAATCAGAATCTCGATATAGAAATATCATTGAAAATACCACTGATGTTATAATTGTTACAGGTTTTGATGGGAAACATATTTATGTTTCACCTCTTTACAAAGACTTATTTGGCCGAACTCCAGATCAAATAAATAAATCGTTAATTAATTATATTCATCCTGATGATCAATTAATTCTAAGAGATAACTATATAAAGTCTTTTGAGAGTAAATGTGCACAAGCCCCGGATCAAGAATTTGAAGTCAGAGTACAACATCAAAATGGTAATTTCATATGGGTATCATCAATTACAAAAAATTATTACAATGAAGAGGGAAATGTAGTGGGATTGATTACATCAATTAGAGACATCAGAAAACGTAAGGAAGCAGAAGAAAAATTAAAAGAATCGGAAAAAAAATATCGTTCTATATTTGAAAATTCCCCAGTTGCTTTGATGGACCAAGACTTTTCAGAGATGAAAAAATATGTCGATCATTTAAAAGCAACAGGAATAAAAGACTTTAATAAATTTTTTGAATACTATCCTGAAGAAGTCGTAAAATGTATCTCGAAGGTCAAAGTAATTGATGTGAATAAGAAAACTATGGAAATATATAAGGTTAATAGTAAAGAAGCCCTCATATCGAGAATGAATGATCTAGGTGAAGCTCTAGAAAATAAAATGACTGAGGAAATACTCTTAGATAACAAGAGGGAGATATTAGCTTTAATAAACGGTGATACGCTATATGAGTCGGAAATTTCTTCTACAACCTCTTTAGGTGATTTTCTGTATCTATATGCCAAGACTTCGCTGGTTTCAGGATTTGAAAGCACATGGTCCAATGTAATTGTATCTCTACTAGATATAACTGATCAAAAGTTAATGGAAGAAAGTTTAAAAGAATCAGAAAAAAAATATCGTCATTTATTTGAAAGTTCCCCCTATTTCATAGGATTGATAGATGAAAACGGAACCTTAGTCGATTGTAATTCTTCTATTAATAGTTTTCTCTCTATGCGGAAAAGAGAAGATGTAATCAATAAACCAATAACTGAAATTCTTTCAATATTAGAAAAAAATAAAGAGCTTATACCTCTAATGAAAAAATTATTCCAAGAAGCATATTCAAATGATCAAGGGAAATCTTATGAATTTAAATTGCATCGATCCACAGGAGGTTATTTATGGTTAAAAGCAGAAGGTTCTAAAGTAGAAATTAACAATAAAATATTACTCCAATTTTTAGTCCAAGACATTACAAGTAGAAAAATGATTGAAGAGGACTTAAAAGAGTCTGAGTTAAAATTTAGAACTATAGCAGAACAGTCTTTTATGGGAATTATTGTTATCCAAGATGGAGTATTTAAGTATTTTAATCAGAGAGCTGCTGATATAAATGGTTATACTGTTGAAGAGATTAATAAATGGGAACCTTATGAATTTATGAAACTTATACATCCTGACGATAATGATTTCGTACTAGATCAAGCCAAGAAGAAACAAAAAGGAGATAATAATGTTGTAAATCGTTATATATATCGATTAATAAAAAAATCTGGTGAAGTTGCTTGGATGGATAATTATTCTAAAACTATTAATTTTGATGGGAGACCTGCTGATCTGGTTATGACTGAAGACATAACTAAAAAAATTATATCAGAACAAAAATTGAAAGAATCTGAACTTAAATTTAGAAAAATTTTTGAAGCAAATCCGTCAGGCATGCATTTATATGATTTAAATATGGAGGGGGATTTAATATTTAAAGGAGCAAATGATGCTGCGGATAAAATTCTTAAAATAGATAACAGCTTAAATATTGGAAAAACATTAGAAGAGGCTTTTCCACTACTTGTTGAGACTGATATACCTACTAAATATAGAATGGTTGCTTCAGAGGGAAAAACATTGAAATTGGAGTATTTTGATTATAGGAGTGATCAGATTAATGGTATTTATAAGATATATGCTTTTCAAACTGCTCCGAGAAGTATGGTATCTTCATTCATCGATATTACTGATCGGATAGAAGCTGAACAAAGATTAAAAGAAATGAACAGATTGAAGAGTGAATTGTTAAGGAGAGCATCTCATGAATTGAGAACCCCGTTAACATCTATTAACGGGGCCGTAGAGCTTCTATTGACTGTATACAAAAATGATTTTAATGAGAAGACAGAACAATTTTTAAATATTATCAAAAATGGAGGTAAAAGACTTGAAAACCTTATTAAAGATTTACTAAATGTATCTAGATTACAATCACAAATTGTAGATATCAAAAAACGCAGGGAAAATATTGTTCAACTTCTAGTTGATTCTATTGAAGAGATTGATATTTTTGCAACAGAAAGAGAGATCAATATTATTTTCAGCCAAAAGGAGAGCATCTATATAAATGTGGATAAGAACAAAATTCTGCAAGTCTTTGTGAATATATTAATGAATGCAGTCAAATATACACCCCCAAAAGGAGAAGTTTCAATTAAAATTAGGGAACCTACTGAAAATTCGGTAGATATTATTATAAAAGATACCGGAATAGGATTTACAGAAGAAGAAATGAAAAATTTATTCACACAATTTGGGAAAATTGAACGATTTGGGCAAGGACTCGAAGTTGATACGGAAGGAAGTGGGTTAGGTTTGTATATCTCAAAAGAATTAGTTGAGTTACATTCAGGTAAGATATGGGTGGAGTCTGAAGGAAAAAATAAAGGATCCGCATTTATTATTAGGTTGCCTAAATTCTGATCTCATAAGAATTTATAAAGCTCACTAAATTGCGAAAATTTAAATGGTTTTAAGAAATACCCATCTGCTCCTGTTTTTTCCATATTTTCTACTACCTCAGATTCCTGAATTGCAGTGATGTAATACACAGGAGTATTTTTTAATCTATTATCTTCTTTTATATTTTTACAGATTTGAAATCCATCTATGTCTGGTAATACAATATCCAGAAGTATTACTTTTGGAATATTTTTTTTCATTTCACTTAAGGCTTGCATTCCTGTTGCAATTCCCGTGCAAGAATATCCTTTAGAATTAAAAAAATCGTTCAAAATTGTAAAAGTCGTTGCATCATCCTCAATAATGAGAATATCATAATCTGAATACTTTGTATCTATATCTAAAAAGAGATCATCTATCTTGTTTTCAAGCGATAAACTATGTTTGTAGATTTCATCAATTTTTGAAAATACAGATTTTGTTAGATTTTTTGATTCATTTTCCATAATAAGTGAAGAGAATCCTTGAATCACAGTTAGTGATTCTTTTAAGTCATGTGAAATTCTTTTGAGATCAGCTAATAAATCCCTATTTATTTTATTGTCGATATAAAATTTCACAGCACTAATCAAAAATTTAGTAAGAGTAGAATCATTTCTTTTTGCATATAGCTTCCATTCTTTTTTCATTTCGTTATTTATTAGTATTCCGATACCTTTTTTTCCAATTCCGTATATTTCTTTCTCTTCTTGCCATCTCTTAAAACTTTCGGTTATGTTTCCGTGCCAAATTGCTTTTTTGCCTGTTTCCTTCTCATATTTGATCATTTCGGGTGTTTTTTCTACATTATTCTTCAAGAAGGCTCACATCTGCAACATTACAATTTTTCTTTTTATAAAAAATATGAACTGTTTATATATTTATATTTGCTGTATATCTTTTATTTTATTATTTAATATTTTTTTTAATCTAGACTCATATATATGAGTTTATTTATATAATTAAAAAAAAAAAATCAATATTCCTTACATTTCAAATAATTCTCTTAGCTTCATTGAAGCCTTATTCATTAAATTTAATCTAATTAGATTAAGATCTCCTTCAAATTGATTATATTTTTGCTTTAAAAAGTCTATTTTATTGGATAAATTATCAAACATCCAAGAAACTCTAGAATCCTTTCTAGATTCATTAAAATCTTTTTTTACACTTTTCAATATATCTCTAATGGTTTTTCTGCTAAGATTTTGCCTTTTTATAGGAATATTCGAATTACTCTCGTTATAGTAAGCTAAAAGAATAAAGTTCCTTTCATAATTGTTAATATCTATATTTCTAAGGATAAATTCACCATTAATGGAAGACAATTTGAAATATTCCAATTCACTTAGGCTTAAACTTCTGACAGTTCGTAGTACAGTTGTACAAACTAGGGAAAACATGGCCCCAATAGCAAGAGCGTCAAGTTCTGTCTTCGAATACTCTGAGATTATCATACCTTGACCATCAATTAAAAAACATGATTGGAAATCTCCTTGAAATAATAATTCCTGGAGGATATCTTGTAAAATATCTATTTTTCCTCTTTCCATTTGGATAAGATTTGAATCATTCCATTCATCTTCTAATACTTGATCTATATCTGAATTATCAGCTATTCCTTCAGACACAATACTAAAACTATCTTTTTGTTTTTTAATGCTTAAGGCTTTCTTATCTAATTTTTTACTGTCAGTATCAATCCGTTGTTGAATACGATCTAATTCTCTTTTTACTTGATTTAAATTTTTTTCTCTCTGTTCAAGTTCAATTTTTTTCTCTTCTAGGTTTTTACTAAGTTGTTTAAATGATTCTCGAGCTTGTTCTAACTTATTCCCCCGTTCTTCAAATTCAGTCCTGCTTTCGTCTAATTCTTTAAGTCTCTCCTTAAACTGCTTTTTAGATTCCTCCATCATATTACTTCTTTCTTCAAAATCATCAACTAAATCTTTGTAAGATTCCATTTTTTCTTCTAATTCTTTGATTCTCGCGGAATATTCATTAACTGTTGCCGAAAGTTCTTCGATAACTCTATCTTTTTCTTCATTTTCAAGTTCATTTTCGACGACAGTAGGAATGTTTTGAGGTATTTTCTCTTTATCTTGTTTAGTATCGTCTCTTATAGGAAATTCAATATCATCATCAGAAATCATTGCAGCAAAAACATCATCGAGTACTTCCTTGACTTCTGGGCTAATATCTTCTTCTGCGTAGAACTTTTCCTTCTCATTCAATAGATCTTGAGCATTTGAACTATTAGTCTCGATAGTTTGAATTTCAACAGCTTTTTCTGGAATTGTTTCAGGGCTAGTTTGATTCACATCATCAGAGACCATCTCCGCAAAAACTTCATCAAGCACCCCTCTTACTTCTGGGCTGATATCTTCCTCAAGATAAAATTTTTCCTTTTCTAATAATACACCTGACTTCTCAGATGTTTCTTTTTTACTGCGATTCACCAATTTTTAAATCCCCTATTTTAAATTGTTAAAGAGCCTAGACTTGTAAACAAACTTCTTGATGTATCCTTTTTAATTATGGCTCTTATCTTTTTGATAACTTTGCTAATTTCGTATTGAATTAAACCGATATTTGTTGTTTTAGAAAATATAATTTGTAGAAGCACATTGGAATAAACACGTGTTAACAATATCGTAAAATCAGCATCTCGATTATCTTCCAAACCAGCATCTATTTTTATTTGTTCCAGAATTTTATTGTTGTTTATAATTTCTATCCCACGTTCTGCCATTGATAATATACTAGCAGAAATTGCGGCGAAATCCATGTAGATTTCTTCTTTTGACTCATCAGAGGTATTGGTTGTTATCACTATCCCATCTTCAGTAATTAAGCTAGTGCTTATAATAGGTATTTCTTTGTTTAGATCGTCTAAAAGACATATTAATTCATCTCTAATTTCAGCCATAAATTCCACCTATTAGTTATTTGATTTTTTAAGGTTATAAAAAAAAATATAAAAGTTTTCAGGTATTATCCAAGAACCATCTTAATTTTATCTAGAGCCATATTTATTTCAAAATCAATCAAGCCAATCTTAGCATCAGCGGGAGCTAAAGCTATCAAAACAGCTTGTGCTAATTGATGCAAAATAATTAATCTATCAGAACCAGCTATTGTTATTGAACCTGTTTTTCCAGATTGTAGATTATTGGCAACTCTATTTCCTACAGAAGTTAATGCTGCAGTCATTGCCGCTAAACCTTTCTCATCAACATCATTATGTAATGCACTAGCCATCATTTGGCCTTTTAATGAAACCATAGCACTATTATTGACTTCACAATTCTTTTCTAATTCCTTTAAGATGGATATCATTTTTTCTATCTTTGCACTCATTTAAAATCCTCCAAAACTTTTTTATAACAATTATTATTTTTTTATATAAAATGTATATTAAATATTTATAAATTTATTCTTTTTCTATATATTTCTGTTAATGAGCATAAATTTATATATAATATCTAAGATTATTGATTTAGTTTATAAAAATAACTTTTTTTATAAAAAGTAGCAATATTTGAAAAAAGGTGTTAAGGTAAAGTGGCAGAGGTTAAGTTTAAAATTTTTGTAACTGGATTTTTTAATGCCGGGAAGACAACTTTGATTCATACCCTTGATGATAAAGCTATATCTGTAGAGAAAAAATTAGCAGAAGAATATGAACCAGGAAAAACACATACAACAACAGGTTTCGATCTTGGAAGACTAGTATGGGCTCGACCAAATTTAAATAGTGAAACTGAAGGAGTATTAATGAGTAAAACTGAATATTTAAGGGATATTAATGAATATTCAGGCTGGTATACTGCGAATATTGAATTAAAGGGAAGCCCTGGTCAAACTCAATTTAAAACCGTACGAAAAATTTTAGCAAAAGGCTGCGATGGAATTATAATGTTAATAGATGGATGTGATTTAGCTAATATTGGAAATGCTTTAGTTATTCTTGAGGAAACAAGAGTAAACTTTGGTCAAAAAATACCTTTAAGAATTATAGCAAATAAATCTGATAGGGAAGATTTTAATGGAGGGGAAATGATTTCTGATATGATCGGGGATATAGTTTATGAAGGATCTGCAAAAGATAATATCGGAATTAAAGATGCTATTATTGAAGTTCTCAAATCAATTACAAACAATTCAGAAAGTTTAAAATCTAAAGGTGAGGCTATTGTCTAGTAGCATAAGCACAGAGAGAAAAATTAAATCAATCCTTAAATCATATAGGGAAAGAACGGGGATATCTTATACTTCAATATTCAATGAGGATGGATTGATTATTACTGTAGATCAAGCTTCTCTAAATTATGATGAAGATTTCGATCAATCATTAGGGGCAATATCTGCAAGCATTCTTGCATTTGCTCAAAATGGAATAACAATGCTAAACGATCTACAAGATGTTAAGAGCCTTATTATTCAAGCAGGTCATGAAATCGAAAACGAGAGCTTCACGATAATAATCGAATCAATTGGACAAGAGGTAAGCCTTATGAGTATTTTTCCATCATCACAAAATGTAAGTTTAATTATATTTGAACTAAAGCAAATCACTCAAAAACTCTTAGGATTATTCAATTCAGAAGAACAAACAGAGGCCAATACAGAAATTTCAAGCACTATCTAGATAACTTTAAAACTTAAAATAAAATTGGATAAAGGTGATATCATTACGTTAAGCGAGAATATTAACGATTTAAATTCACACAAATGCCCTGAATGTAATGGAAACCTAATATCAATAATAGAAAGGGGAGAAACAGTATGTTACCACTGTGGATTGATTTTAAATGAGCGAAGCATAGTAAACAACACACCAAGAGCATATAATTCTGAACAAATTAAGCAGAGATCTAGAACAGGTACTCCAATCAATCCAATGTTACCTGATATTGGGTTATGTGTAACTTACAATAATAAAACACAAAATCCAAATTTGAAGAGGGCAATAAAGTTAAATCGTTATTTGCCTTGGGATAAAAAAAACCTCTTAATTGCTATGACGGAATTGAACAGATTATGCCATAACTTAAACATCCCAGAATATATCAAGAGGGAATCTTTTGATCTATATAAAGAAGCCCTTAAGAAAAATCTCATTAAAGGAAGAACAATAATCGGCATGGTGGCAGTATGTATGTATTATTTATGCAAAATTAAAAATATTCCAAGGACAATACAAGAAATATTAAAGGAGACTTCGACGAGTAATAGACAAATTCGGCAGTATTATAATTGTTTAGTAAAGGAACTCAATTTGAAAGTCCCTATCCATAATCCTGTGGCAAATATTCCTCGATTTATAGCAAATTTAGGACTAGGCTTTGAAGTGGAGAAGATTACAATAAAAATTTTAGAGGAATATTTAAAAAACCATTTTCTTAATGGAGAAAATCCCAATGGAATATGTGGAGGAGCTCTTTACCTAGCTTCCAAATTTAAAAATAAAAGAATAGGTCAGAAAAGAATTGCGGATATTGTCGGTGTCACTGATTCAACCCTCCGAGCTAGGTATTACGACATAATAAATAAGATTAATTTAAACATCCTTAGTAGTGAGGAGAATTAAAATTACGGTAGAAAAAAAAAAAGAAATCGAAATAATTGAGGATATTTCAATAGAGACCGAGGAAAATTACAATTTTCTTCTTGATAGTTTTCCTCTTTCCATATTTTTATTAGATTATAACCGAAAAGTGCATTTTTACAATAAAGCAGCGGAGTTATACTTAAAAAATTCTTGTGATAATTTAAGCCAAAAATCATTCTACGAGCTATTCTCAGTTAAGGAGGATATAAAATCAACGCTAGAAGAAATAATCAGTAATGTTCTTCTCTTTAATTTTTCCGAAATTACGACTTTAGAATTCTCAAACCAAAAAGGTTCGTCAACATGGGTGGAACTATTTTTTTCAACCATTAAGATTAAGAACGAAATGTATATTCAAGTAATATTGCTTGATATAACTGAAAAAAGGCTTGCTGAAAAAATTATTCAAGAAGAAAATAAAAGACTACGAGAGCTTGATGATGTTAAAAAAAGTTTGACTACAAGAACATCTGAGCAATTGAAATCTCCCTTGAGTGTTATGGCAAATGCTTCCGATATTCTTTTAAACACTTATCAGGATAAACTAGATCCTGGTGCGATAAAACTTTTAGAAATAATCAAAAATGGTGGAGAGAAATCGCTAGATCTAGTTGGAAAGATTGTTAAAATCTCGAATATTAAATCTGATAATTTTGTTTTAAATAAACAAACCGAAAATCTGTACGAAATAATATTAGATTCACTAAATTCCATAAATAACGAAAATAAAAGTATAAAAGTATTTTATAACTTGAATCTTTCTAAAGATTTATATTCTGATGTCGACAAGATAAGACTTAAACAAGCAATTGAAGAAATCTTAACTTTTATAAACCAAAATAATGATAATAAAGAAATTACAATCTCATTAACAGAGTCGAAAAATTTAGGCGAAATTAGAATTAATAGTTCATTTAAAAGGCGTATTAAAAGAAATACATTTCAAGACATTACTCTCTCTAAAGAGATTATCGAATTACATGATGGGAAGATATTTTTGGAAAATGGTTCAAATAACATCACTATTAGTATTATGCTACCGTTAAAAAATTGGAAGAAAGCTTTAACACAATTATTTATCATATATAGATCTGGTGTTCCACTATATGATGAATCGTTTACTAATATAGAGAAAAACCGCGATACTTCTTTAATTTCAGGAGGTATTATTGGATTAATGTCAATTTTGAAAGCAATCCTTCAAGGGGATACGCAAATTAAATCTATAGATCACGGAGATCGAACAATAATTTTTGATTCTAATATTACGGATGATGTTATATTTGTACTTATTGTTACGGAAAATATGGTTGTGTTTGAAAAAAAACTAGATGCTTTGATAGTTGAATTTGATAATACTTATGCAAAACTGATTGAAGATATTAATAATACTAGTTCTGATTCTGACAACTGGGAAAAATTAGGAGATTTAGTAAAAAAACATTTCAGATAAATAATATTATTTTCAACGATAATTCATAGGAATATTGTTGGATATTGATAATTTTACCTTAAAATATTTTCGAAATTCCGTAAATTTAAATATTCAATTTTTGTATATCTGAGATTTAAATATCACTGTCATCATTATAACAGAAATATAAAAAGGTGATATTTATAGCAGAAGTAAGAGGAAGATATATCTTAATGGTCGATAGATTATTAGCTGAGTTTAATCCAGAAGCCGCTGAATTAGCCCGAAAAGAGATGGATGTTGATATTAATGATATGACAGAAGATGGGTGGTATAACAACGAGGATTTTAGGAAGTATATCTTTAAGGTAAATGAAGGTGCGCAAAGAGTGCTTGGGAAGAAGATGGTGTATGCCGCTGGTGAGGCTTTTGATGAATTAGTTGAAATGTTTGAAGAACCAGTTGAACTTATTAAATTTACAATTGAAAACGATCCCAAAGAAGATTTTAGAAAGGAGAATTGGTATAAAACCCAGGTTTTAGATTCTGGCGATGATTTCATTAAGTTGAAATTAGATTCTGATGGATTCCCTGCTTTTTATGAAGGGGTTTATTTAGGAATGCTTGAAAAATACCGAATCATCAGAACTAATATCAAAACTATAACTGAACAAGTAGATGGATTAGAAATTTCGACTTTAGATATCAAGTGGCAGTAAAATACATACGAAAAAATAGTGATTTTTTTCTTATTTTTTTTTAATCTTGGTATTTCTGATAAACCGCAAGTTTAAATATGAGTTTTAGGAAAATTTGAGATTTAAATATAGGGTAAAAAATAACATTATCAAAAAGTAAAAATAAAAAAGGTGTTGAATATAGCGACAGAAGTAAGAGGAAGATATATTTTAATGGTCGATAGGATGCTCAGTGAATTTAATCCTGAAATTGCTGAAGAAGCACGAAAAGAGATGGATATATCAATCACCGATATATCTGCTGATGGTTGGTATAGCAATAAAAGTCTTAGACAATATCTCTATATGGTAAATGCTGATGCACAACGAGTTCTTGGAAAGAAGATGGTCTATGCTGCAGGTGAACAATTTGACGAATTAGTTAGCATGTTTGAAGACCCTGTGGATTTAATTAAATTTACAATTGAAAATGATCCTAAAGAAGATTTTCGAAAAGATAACTGGTTTAAAACACAGCTCCTTGATTCAGGTGATGATTTCATAAAAATGAAAATTGATACAGATGGTATTCCTACTTTTTATGAGGGAGTATATCAAGGGATGCTTGAAAAATATCGAATCAT
>JAEOTW010000367.1 GCA_016839655.1 Promethearchaeota archaeon
ATGCAATTGAATCATATACCTTACCTTCTTCTGCAATCTTTATTTTATAATTAACTCCAGAAAAGAATGGGGGATCTATATAAATGAGATCTATCTTTTCTTTGAAATTTTGTAATAAATAAGATAAGACATCTAAATTATCACCCCAAAATAGCTTGTTCACCCATTTTTCAGAGTATTGGATATCCTTTAAGCCATTATTTACAATACCTGGATGTCGTTCAAATTGCTTAAAATAATTGCGATGATATTTTTCAAGGTCTACAGGTTTAATTTCTTTTTTGTTTTCCCAAGTTAGTTTAACCATTTGAATAAGAAAAAGAATTAAAATAATTAAATTTCTTTTTGTTCTAAAAGAGCATCAAACTCTCTATCACTTAAGAAACCCTTAGTAATCATAACATTTTTGATATTTTCAATAAGTTGTGGAGCGCCTTCAGCTTCAGCTATTGTTTCTTCTAAGGATAAGATTTTCTGGTTAAGGGCGTTAATTTCGCTTTCTTTGGCTTCAACTTCTTCTTTTAAACTTTCAGTTTCTACATATTTATCTGATTTGGATTTTTGTAATTCATCTTTTAGACCTTCAAGTTCATTTACTTTTTGTTGATTGCTCTCTTTAAGTGCTTCTATCTCTTTTTTCAAGTTAGACGTAGCCTGATCCTTGTCTTTTTCCGCATTTTCTATTTTTGTGGATGATTCTTTTAGCTTATTTTCCAATTCTGTAACCATAGAATTAGATTCAGATAATTTCTTTTCTAAATCAATTTTTGCTGTTCTTAGTTTGTTTATTTCAGCATCAGCATAAAGTTTCTCTTCTTTTATTCTATCAAAATTTTTCGTCTTTTCATTGAGATTCTCTACTTTATTTTTATTCTCGGCCAAACCTTCTTTTGTTTTGGTTAGTTCAGATGATGTTTTCTCCAAATCCTTTTTAGCTTGAGTTAATTGTTTTTCTAGGCTATTTATTTTTGACCGGAGATCTAACAAAATCTTTCCCTCAACCGATAGCTTTTTTTCAGGTTTTTCTTCGGCTTTAGCCCAGTCGATTGATATTTTCCTTTCACCTTTTCTGTATTTTTAAAAATATTTTTTTTGACTATTTTAATATTATTTTGCTTTATATTTATTTTCTTAAAGTTGATTATTTATAAACTTTACATTAAAGTATTTGATATTAAATAAAAAACCAAAAAATAAGTAAAATTGGTATTTTATTCTCCTACTTCATTTACTAATGATTCAAGCTCTTTGTCTGATAAAAAACCTTTTAATTCCATCAATTTCTTAATTTTCTCAATTATCTCAGTTGATACTACAGCTTTAGACACTTGAGCTTCAAGATCTTTATATTTTTTAATTTGATCACCTGTAAATTGTTTTTCCTCATTCAATTTCTTTTTTAAACCTTCTATTTTTTCATCTTTTTTGTCTATTTCTGTTCTCAGATTTTGAATCTCTTGTTCTTTATTTAGGAGGTCTTTTGCTTTTTGTAATCTCTCTTCTTCTAAATTTTGAATTTCCTTGTCTTTAGCGAGGATTTTTTCATCAATTTCAGTTGTCTTTGAGGTAAATTTGCTTAATTGGTTTTCGAGGGCAGTAATTTTAGCTACTGCTTCAGTTAATTTTTCTTCTAAATTGGATTTATCTGTAGATAATTTTGCGATTTCAATATCAGCATGTAACTTCTCTTCTTTGATTTGATCATGAGATTTTCGTGCAATTGATTTTCTTTCCGTAAGTTCAGTTAAGCTTCTTTCACGACCAGCCAATTTGTCTTTAGTTGTATCTAATTCATTTAATGCCTTAGCTAGATTCTGGTGCTTCTCTTCTAACTCCCTTTCTAATTCTTTTATTTTGGCTCTAAAACCCAACAATACCTGTCCTTCAACCGATAGTTTTTTTTCAGGTTTTTCTTCGGCTTTAGGCCAGTCAATATTAAAACCGTTACTATTCATATCAATTCTCCGATTTTTAAAAATATATAAAATTATAATAATTTTTTATAAAAATTAATTATTTCAGTATAAGAAAATATTGAATTATTAAAATAACATAGCCTTAAAATTTTAATTAAATGGTAAAACTATCAATTGGAACTGCTGGTTTTTTCTATAACGATTGGATAGGTTCTTTTTATCCAAAAAAACTACAAAAAGCCAATTACATAGAATTTTTTTCAAAAATTTTTAATCTCGTTGAGATTAATTCAACCTTCTATAATTTACCTTCTGAAGAAATTGTAATTAATTGGCATAATCGTGTTTCAGAAAATTTTCGTTTTATTGTTAAAGTCTGGAAACAAATCTCTCATAACTTAGATGATTCAGAATTGAAATCATCTATTAATGAATTCTTTTCAAGATTGTCTAAACTAGGACCAAAGATACTTAGCTTTTTATTTCAATTCCCTCCTTGGTTCAGATACTCGGAGAACCATTTATTAAAATTGGAGTTACTTCTTAAATTGATACCATCTAAATATAAATATATTATTGAATTACGTGACAATTCATGGTATGATTCTGAAATTCTTTCCAAATTTATTGATGGTGAAAATATAATACTTGGGACAACATATATGCCGGGAATTATCCCATTTTATATGTTAAATCAAAAGAAGTATTATATTAGGTTGATAGGAGATAGAAAACTCAACATTTTTAACCGAATTCAGAGAGATCAAAATGAAACTCTAATAAATCTTTATGATAATATTAAGAGACTACAGAAAAATCCCAAAATATATGAAATTTTTATTATTGTGAATAACCATTTCCAAGGATTTGCTCCTGAATCGGTGAATATGCTAAAGAAGAAATTTGGATTACCATATCATAGCTTTAGTAATCAAACGCACTTAACTGATTTCCTCTCTTAAACAAAATTATATCAATAATCTCCTAATTGTGAATAAGAAAATTTTAAATATTTCTTATTTGACTATCATTTTATGGAAATCATTGATAATTTAAAGAAAATATTTAAGAAAGAGAATTGGAGGTTAAGCGTTCTTGTCATTTGGCTTCTCGTTGGTGTAATTATAATTCAATTTCTTCCAGGAGTAGGGATTATAATATTTTTACCGTACCTTACTTTTTTGATGTTTCTTTTTTTACTTTCATTGTCTACTAGAAAGAATATTATGGAATATCCGACGTGGAAAATCGTTTTATTACTTGTAGTCTCCTTTCCCCTATTATTTTTGCTCGCAATCATTCTCATTGTATTATTTTTCATTTCAATAGTATCATATTTTTTCTTCACTTCATGGTTTATTTTATATGCTTGTTATTTGATAGGGATTGGAATAGAAAAAAAACTGCTAAAATTTCCAAAATCGAGAGGTTTTATTAGAACAACCATATTTTTCGGGGGAATTGCCGGATCTTTATTATTATTGTATTTATTTATAATTGGTCCTACTTTATTCGATTTTTCTCTTATCTCAACAGAGGAAGTTCCACTCTTTTTAAACCTTGCATATGTAGTAGTTGGATGCGTAATTATCAGTTTATCAATTTATGTTATTATTCTTATGTTTAAAAGAATTTTTAATGCATGGTTGGGTATATTTTTTATTCTTGTCGCTGTTTATACCTTATTTTTGGTAGTTAAGATATACTTAGGGCTTGATGATGGTGGTACTAATACTGCTCAATCAATTTGGACGGATGTTGGGATGTTGATAGTAGATTTAGTAATTATACTTTACGTTCTAAGCACTTTAATGGGTAAAAATGCCGAATTATTAGCAAAAAGGTTTAAACATATAGGTATCGACACGGCAATAATTTGGTTAATATTTTCAAAGGTTTCATATGAATTCATTCGTTATTTCCCTTATAATATCTTTGAAACGATGATCTTTCCATTTAGCCAATTTCTTAGTGATTTAAATACTGATCAAATAAATTACCTTAAAAATGTAGCAGTGTTAGTCTTTTTCATTATTCTATTGTTAGTTATAGGAATATATGAGATTAGAAAATACACTAGACAACAGAAAGAGCTGAAAGCAGAAGTCAAATATGAAGTTAAAGAACTTTTATCGCCCCAACCCATTATCGACGAACCAGTATCGTCACTTGAAGAACCTCCAGATATCACCAAAGAACCTGAGATTATAGAGGAAGAAGACGATATGATTCAAAAAGAAGCAGATATTGAAATTGATGACAACAAAGAAACAAATTTAGAATGACATTTTTTGTTTCTTTCTACTCCTTTTTTTTTTTAAGACAGTAAATTTAACCATAAATTAAAAATCCCTCATAGATTAATCGTTTAATAATTAGTTTTATTAACAAATAATTCAAAAAGTGTCATACTTAATCTAATTGGTGTTTATAATGAGTGAATTTGAAATAAGTTCCGAGGAAATCTTTCTAAAAAAATTTGAAAAATTGTCGTTAAAAATTGAACAATTAACTGAAGAAATTTCAAAAATGAAA
This sequence comes from Promethearchaeota archaeon, assembly GCA_016839655.1. The sequence continues at coordinate 4,452 of JAEOTW010000367.1, forward strand.
ACAAAATTAGATAAGAACTACAAGGTTAACCGAACATTTGGATTAAAAACTGTTAGAAATTCTGAACCATTAGAATTTGCTAGGGATGTTATGGGAATTGGAAGCCCTACTAAAAGATATTTATTGTCACTAAGAGCAATAACCGAAGAATGGAAAGGAAGAAAGAACGATATCTTAATTACAATTAGACAACAAGAAAAAGAAACACATATGGATTTAAAAGCTCTTGGTATTCGAATTCCAATTAGTGACGTTAAAAATATTCGTATTCTTGCAAAAGAAATACTATCATTATTATATATATCATGTGAATTAAGTGGATTGGCTATTAATGAGATTCTTAGGGAAATTATCACGGAAATAAATGATGATGGACGCAAAATGGTTCAAGAAATCAAGCAAAAATTAGTTTTATAATGGATATTACTTCGTGAAACAAGAATTTCACGAACACAATATCATATTTGTTATGTCCTTAGATTTTGAGGTTTAAAAACCAAAAATAATATATTTATTTCAATTTAAATGATTAATCATTAGAATTATACAAAAAAAAATACCAGAGTGAGAAAAAATGGAATATAAAGAAATTCTTTTTCAAAAGAAGGATAGAATTGCCCATATAACAATCAATCGTCCTGATCGTTATAATGCGTGTAATCTACGTGCGGTTCATGAACTGATTGATGCTTTTGATCAATGTTGGGATAATAAAATTGGCGTTGTTGTATTTACTGGAATAGGAGAAAAAGCCTTTTGTACTGGTGGTGATCAGAGTACAAGAGAAGTGGGAGGATACACAGGAGAACAAATGTTACCATTAGAAGTCGGTTGGCAACGAGTGACTCTATTAATACGAACCCTACCTAAACCTGTAATTGCTAGAGTAAATGGTTACGCTATTGGAGGAGGAAATGTGTGGCATGTTAATTGTGATCTAAGCATTGCTGCAGAACATGCACAACTTGGTCAAGCTGGACCTCGTGTTGGATCATTTGATCCGGGATATGGAACAGGAGACTTAATGCGTGCTGTAGGAGTGAAACGAGCTAAAGAAATTTGGTATCTATGTCGTAGATATACAGCACAACAAGCTTTACAAATGGGACTTGTAAACGCAGTAGTTCCTTATGAGAAGTTAGATGAGGAAGTAGATCAATGGTGTCAGGAATTGTTAGAAAAGAGTCCAACAGCTCTTAAAATGTTAAAATATGCTTTTCTTGCTGAAACTGATGGTGTTACAGGGATTACTCAATTAGGAGTTGGGGGATTATCTATGTATTATGGAACTGAGGAAGCAATTGAAGGAAAGAATGCATTTATTGAGAAACGCAAACCTGATTTTAATAAGTACAGAGAATAATGCTATCTTCCCACAATTAAAACTTTTTATTTTTTTACTAGAACTAATTTATCTCTTTCAAGAATTATCTTATCTTTATTTAAAGGGCTGATATTATATGTAATCTTCATCATATATACAATAAAATTTCCTAAAAAACTCAATTTTAAAGTAGTAAATAGATCATTAATCATTTGTAAGTCTTCTGGAATGGAAACGCCAAAAAATGGATTTAAGAATAAATATAGAGTTGCTCCAATAATAATCCCTATTATAAAATTGATAAGATTATTAAAAGGGAATATTAACAAAATTATAAATAGTATAACCAAATTAGGTATTAATCTATATATTCTAAATTTATAATTAATTTCAAGCTTTCTCTTTAGTTGAATTAAAATATATGGTAATATGAACAGCGCAGAAATCAGCATTACAATTCCAATACCTATAATTCCAAAAAAGAAAGTAAAAAGAGGAGTTGTTATAATAATAATACAAAATGTGATCCCAAATCCCTTGGCTGCCGAAGAAGCATTTCCAGATCCAATTAGAGCATTACCAAACAAAGTAGCATATCCATAAATAAATTGTCCTGTAATAATAAGAATGAATAAAACTCGAGCCATTAAAAATGCCTCATTGTTAAAAACACCACCATCCATAAATAGATCTCCATGAAGAAAGCGCAATAAATGATCAGATAATGCAATCATTGCTGTTAAAAATCCTAAAGCTAGAATACTTGCAATTCTTGTAGATGCGTTAACAGATTCTTCTACAGTCTCATGACATTTCTTAGCACATGCTTCAGCTATTTCAATATTTAACGGAGATGAATAATAAAGAATTACAGCTTTGACTGCACCATACGTCATTAATACAGTTAATAAACTCACAGCAAATTGTTGATAAGTAGGATCAGCGAAAATGGCTAAATAGAATGCAGCAGATAGAAACAAGATATCTTCAAAAAACTTTGAATTTTGAATATTGGTTATCATAGAAAATGCAGAATTTTTCAGATATAAAAAAATTTGATGATCCTCAATAAGATCTCTAATTTCTGGAGAAGCTTTCTTCTTCATATTACGCGGTCTTATGCTGGCTGAAATAATATCTCTAATCGAATAAGGTGCTAATTTATAGAAATAATAAATAAGAAGAAATAAAGTTATTATATTAAAAAAAGGATAAAACGCAAACCAAAACGGGTTAAGATTGAATATAATAAAAATCAAACCTGAAACCAAAAGAGAACTACCTCCAAATATAGATAGGAATGCTATGATATCATATCTGTTTTTAATCTCTAACCCAATTTGAAATACAGACATGCCATATATTAAGATGACAGAAAAACCAGAAGCAAAGATGCAGACTCGCAATAAAATATTAGTCAAAAAAAATCCAAAGGTAAAAGGTGTAAGTATCATAGCTATTGCTATGAATAAACCTATCAAAAATAATAACTTTGAGTAAGTAGCAGCTTTTAATCGTCCTAATTCTTCATTAATAACAAAAGCTGCTTTAATTTCAGCAATAAAATACCGGGTAACTCCAATTCCTATCAAACTTACAATACCATTTATAGCTGTCGTTAAACCAAAATATGTTAATACTTCTGTCCAACCAGTAGCAAGTATTACAAAAACCCAAATACAAGTTGCATATATTAATGAGAAAAACATATAGAGAGATCCAGAAGTAACTGCACGAGAACTTCCTTCTCGTTCAAAAAATTTCTGATCTCGTTTAAAGTCAATTTGAAGTTCTTCTTTATCTGGTGAATTTCCCATAAATAACGAGTGTTCTCAACACTAATTATAGATATTGAATTAAATAATTATAAAAAAGTTTTAGTTAATAAAATAATAATCCTAAACTTGTAGATTATTCATCTTATAATAATAGATGTTTTTATGATTGATTATATTTTTAACATAATTAACTAAAAGATTTATAGTAAACTGAGATGAGTAAAGAAGAAATTATTTGCGAGAATTGTGGTGAAAATACTTCTGGAGCTATATATGAATGTGTAGATTGCTTTAATCCTGTATGCGATGAGTGTGCTAACATTTGTAAGAAATGCGGAAAATATCTATGTGATGGTTGCTATCAAGATCATAAGAAGAAATGTAGTAAATGAAAGGTTCTTATATTTTAGTTGTTTTTATTGAAAGAGATATTCAAATTAAAGTCGGAGCTCTAGGGAATATAATATTCAAAAAAGGATTCTATTTTTATATTGGTTCGGCAATGGGAAATTATGGCTCCTCAACCTTATTGAACCGAGTGAAACGGCATCATTTAAATAAGGATGAGAAAAAAATCCATTGGCACATTGATTATCTGTTAGAAAATATTCACACTTTGATAATAAAAACTTATTTAATTCCTTCAAAATACCCTTTAGAATGTATTATTGCAAAGGAATTATCTGAAATTTGCCAAGGATCAATTAAAAATTTTGGTTCCTCAGATTGTAAGTGTATAAGTCACTTATTTTACTTCCGAAATTTAGATTATTTTGATAAGGCTAACTCAAATAAATGACCAAATCAAAAAAGATAAAATTCCAATGGTTACCAATTCAGTGATTATCCCTACTTTTTTATAGGTTAAATCCGGAAGCCAAAAAAACAATTTAATCCGAATCCAATCTGCAATTTGATGCAATCGATAATTTTTTTCCTCTTTAGTACCTGAAATCTTTCGATTTTTCCTGTTTTTAATAGGTCTGATAAGAAACCAATCAAGAATATCGGGGAGATTTACAAAAAATATACCTAGCCAAAATGGAATTATGAATATAATAGCAACTATTATTGAAGCGGAATATATTATTATATGCCATATAATCCAGAATTTATCATCTTTCATTGCTTCTGGTGTATGATAAGTTATTTTAGATAAAGCATCTGAGAGAAAATGCGAAAGAAATGCAAAAAAAATTGTAAATATAATATTTAATGGAAATAATGCATATTTGAAGCATAAAATCTGAATCAGAATCGCTGAAAGGTTATGAGTAATTGATTCCAAGGTTATCCTCTAAAAAGTTATAGAAAATCTAATCCACTTTACAAAAATATGATAAATATAAAAATCCTTAAGTTTAGAAATAATTTTTTATTAGTACATATTATTTAGCACATAAAATTTAGAACTTAAATTAAAAAATTATATTTAAAAGTGAAAATATTATGGGAATGTTAGATGGTAAAGTAGCAATAGTTACTGGGGCCGGTCGAGGTTTGGGACGTGAAGAAGCATTAGCATTAGCAAGAGAAGGATGTAATTTAGTAATTAACGATTTAGGAGCAGGTTTTGATGGTAGTGGGCAACCCACTAAGATTGCTGATGAAGTAGCGGAAGAATGTAAAAAATTGGGAGTTAAAGCTGTTGGAAACTATGATTCTGTTACAGATTTTGATAAAGCCAAAGGTATGATTGAACAAGCAGTTTCTGAATTTGGCAAATTAGATATTTTAGTTAATAATGCAGGAATTCTCCGAGATCGAATGCTTTTTAACATGACAGAAAAAGAATTTGATGATGTTGTAGCAGTACATCTAAAAGGTACTTTTAATATGACTCGTCACGCGGCTGCATATTTTAGAGAACAAGGAAAAGCAGATCCAAGCCTGAAAAACTTTGGGACTATAATCAATACTGCTTCTGATGCAGGGCTATTAGGTAATATAGGTCAATCAAATTATGGTGCTGCAAAAGCGGGAATTGCTGCTTTTAGCGTAATATCTGCAGCGGAGTTAAAAAAGTATGCCACTGTGAATTGTTTAGTACCTATTGCTCGAACACGACTTACAACTGATGCTACACCAAAAATGGCAGATACTATGAGTAAAACTGATGAATCGGGTTTTGATGTTTTTAATCCTGCTAATTTTGCTCCAATGATAGTATTTTTAGCATCAGATAAAGCAAGAAGAATCACAGGTGAGGTATTTAGAATTGCTGGAGATAAGTGTTGGGTTTACCAAGGTTGGCATGCAGTTAATATGATCGATAATGGTGGTAAACGATGGACTCCTCAAATCCTTGCTGAACGAGTTAAAAGCGAATTAATGAAAGGAATGCCACGAAAAGAAACCCTTATGGATGC
>JAEOTW010000368.1 GCA_016839655.1 Promethearchaeota archaeon
AATTACTAACTTTTCCAGATCTGACACTTCAATATCTAAAACTCTACTATCTATTACTTTCACTGATTCTATATTTTGATTTAATGATGTTCTTTCTAAATATCGTTTGAATGTTTCTACTTCTGGAAGTTCAGGCAAGATAACTTTATTAATTCCTTTTTTATTAAGCTCTAAAAAATAATACCTACTCAAGTTTAATTATTCAAAAATACCATCAGGCTAAGAATAAAATAAAAGAGCTGATAAGGAGTGACCATAATCCGCTCGATTATACCTCTATATTTACCTGAGGCAAAAATACTAGAAATAATCACACCTATTAATGAGATTATTGCTGAAATAAGTGAAAATATAGCGAAACTACTCCATGCTGATAAACTCTGTAAGCGAAGCCAAAGTGCCACCATCCCAGCAATTGCGAAGATCCCCATTAAAACTACAAGAGCTATATGCATTTTTCCTTTATAAGTTGTAAATTCACCACCTTCATCAAGAGGAAAGAAGAACGCAACTAATACTCCTAATATAGAACTAATTAGAAGAAATATTGGCCCAAGAACCGAACCACCTCCATCATTAATACCCCAATGCAATCCAATGAAAAAAATAAACAACAAAACACTTTCTGTTATAACAAATGATTGTGCTAAACGTCTATTAGGTGCGCCAACAGCGAATAATGAACTGATATCATCTCGAATATGGTTATAATCTGATTGAAAACTACCAATAATAACCCACATTGCAGTATATATAATCGGACTAAGCATTCCACAAATGGCCAAAATTTGAAATAGAATCATACTTGTCTTATTTTAATCTTAAGATTAAAGTTTTGCTATAATAAAAAAAAAAAAAAATTTATTGAAAATTAAATAAATTATGCGGGCTGTAGAACTCCAGCAAATACCAGCCATGCTAGCAGAGTTTTTGATATTAAACTGAGAAGGATATATCCTCTTTCTCCATATAGATAATCTCTCCATTTCCCTTTCTTTTTATACTGTAAAATCATATTGATTGGAAATGTATTAAAGAAAAAGAAATAAGAACCAAAAATAGCCCAAACAAACCATGGTATTTCACCAAAATTCCCATTTCCAAATAAATATATCACAATTATCACCCAAGGGATAATTCCCGCAAAAACTCCAATGTAAAACGCAGTCCATCTCGTTTTTTCAGTCGTCTGATTATGTAATTCCATCATTAGCCCTAGTAAATTCATTGTAGCATTAATTGCAAATATAACAATTAAACTTACTAAGTCATAAACTCCAAAAAACATTGAAATTAGGACGATCATTATAGATGAGCTTAAAGCATATTCAAACCATCGAAAATAATTGATTCCTCGTTTCAATTTTTCATTATAAAAATCATTGACTCGAGGTAATACAATTAAGAAATGAGCTATTGATGATATAAAAAGAAATAATGAGACTAATATGCCCACAGGTAATGAACCCAGTTGAGTATAATTTGGAACTAATATACCAGGAGGATCAACGTATTCCAAAAATGCTGTAGTAATTGGGAGTGAAAAATCCCTAATTTGAGGAATTACCAAAGCTAAGGTCAACATTAGACTCGCTTGAATAAGGTGTAAAAAGCCCATAATTAAATTGAATCGTCTTAAATAAGGAAAGGTTATCTCAGATTCTAGTCTTTCATTCATTTTATTCACTTATTTTGAAATTTTTTATATTTTTATTTAATGCTGAATGAAGAGAAAACAATTTTATTAAAAAAAGTTCTTTCTTTAATTTATAGGATAAAAACCTAAAATGATATTGAGTGTAAAAGGAAAATTATGATTTAATCTTTTTTCCAAAAATCCAATACTGATATTCTCCACCTCTTTCCAGAACACCTTCAAAAATGATTGAGAATCCTGCCTTTTTTACTAGATCAAGAGTCATTTTTGGGCTAAAATTACTCCAAAACATAGGCACTCCAAAGAAGTAACTTTGTCCTTCTGATTCCGAAATACCTGTATTGATTAATAGTATCCCTCCTGGTTTCAATATTTCAAAGAATTTTTTGAAGATCTCTAGATGGTTCTTTTTAGGTACGTGGAACATAGTATAAACACTAATTATGCCATCAAAAGAATTTTCCTTAAATTTTAACTCATTCATATCCATTTTAATGAATTCAGCATTACGGACATTAACTCGTGCGAGACTTAACATTTTATCAGATAAATCAATCCCAGTTACTTTTATTCCTCTATTAGTTAAAAATTTAGCGGTTGGAATTCCCGCACCACATCCTACATCTAATATATGGGCATTTCCTGGGAGTAATGAAGTGAATTCTTCCAATTCATTATTGAATTTATTTAAATTTCTATGGTTGTAATAATCTTCAGCGATTTTATTATATCCTTGCTCTACTAATTTACTTATTTCATTCATATAACTTATTATAAAAATTAGACCTTATGTAAGCTGTGTTAATATTTTATCAAAAAGCTAATTGCTTGCAGTTATAAAAATTAAATGTAAAGGAGTTGGAATTTATAATTTCTAATAATGAATATCTTTGACTTTTCCAAAATTTTCAATTTTATTGTACTTCTTATTCTTAGACTGAAAGTGAACAAAAATAAGTGAATTTTGAATTTCTGGCAAATTATCAATTAGTTCCTTATCTCCGTATCTGATAGCTTGAAAAACGAGGGGTAGATGATATCGGAAAATTCTATCTCGTAATCCTGCCCAACCAAAACAAAATCCTCCACTAACATGTAAATAAAAATGTAATTCATAATGATTATTTTTCTTTTGCCACTCCGCTAATACTTCATCTTTCATAAATCTAGTGTAAAGACTTGAAGTTTGTTTATTATCATAATCCGGTCCAATTGTCAGAAAAAGGTCTCCTGTTGTATCTGAATGAGTTAATGTATATTTTCTAGGTAAAATTAATTTTTTAGTATCAACCGAGCCTTGATAAACTACATGTAATTTATCAGGATTCAAATCTGTCATTTTTATTAATGAAATATGATAAAAAGGCGTTTAAACCTTTTTCTTATGAATTATTACTATAAACTATAAAAGATCAGTCGAAATACAAGATAACAATGTAAAACTACATAGAAGTAAAATTATTGATATAAATGACATCATTAAAAGGAAAAACACTCTTTATTACTGGTGCTAGTAGAGGTATTGGAAAAGCTATCAGTTTGAGAGCAGCGAAAGATGGAGCAAATGTAGCAGTAGTAGCAAAGACAAAAGAACCGCATCCAAACCTACCAGGAACAGTCTATACAGCTGTAGAAGAGATTATTTTTGCTGGAGGAAATGCCATTCCGTGTATTACAGATATTCGATTTGAAAAACAGGTCCAAAGAGCTATTGACCTGACAATAGAAGAATTTGGAGGTGTTGATATTCTTGTAAATAACGCGAGTGCCATAAATTTATCCCCAACGTTAGAACTTGAAATTAAACGATTTGATCTTATGTTTAATGTAAATACAAGAGGAACTTTCTTATGCTCGAAGTTGTGTATTCCCCATTTAAAGAAATCGGACAACCCACATATTTTAAATTTATCACCCCCTTTAAATTTGGATCCAAAATGGTTTAAAAACAACGTGGCATACACAATAGCCAAATATGGTATGAGTATGTGTGTTTTAGGCATGGCAGAAGAATTTAAAAAAGACCATATTGCAGTAAATGCACTGTGGCCTCGTACCCCAATAGCAACTGCAGCTGTACGTAATCTATTAGGTGGTAAATCTACGATTAAGCATTCAAGGATTCCGGAAATTGTAGCTGACGCAGCGTATATTATTCTTACAAAACCTAGTAAAGAATGCACAGGCAATTTTTTTATTGATGAAGATATTCTTGTCGAACATGGGTTAACTGATTTAAAGAAATATTCTGTCGATCCTAATGAGGAACTTTTTCAAGACTTTTTTCTTTAACTTTTTTAAGCAACTAAATTTTTCCAAATAAGTCTAATGGGTATTTTTATTCCTCTTTCTTTAAATTGATTAATTCAAAAATCCTAGTATGATTAAAACCTTTATTCATGAAATAGATAAACAAATCGCTTCTAATAGAGAATTATACGAAAAAACAAAAATCGATATTTTTAAACAAAGGATTCTTAAATTAGAAGCTCAAAAAAGTGATCTTTTAAAAAATTTGAAAGAGATTATATCTAATTATGTTTAATCAATCTAATTCTCAAATTAGTCCTATTTATTTTTATTATATAAAGAAATGTTAAGAGAAATTAAAACAATAAATATTATATTGTAAATCCAAGTTGCTATTATCGAATCTAATGGCGCTGGGATAAAAATTAACGTCAATATATTTAAAGCTAAAATCAGAATTTCCCAAGCAATAGTAATTTCATAAACAGTTTTACATCTTCCCCAATCTCCCTTCTTAATTGTATAAAGTATAAAACTTGATAGAATTAAAAATATCCCCCCAAATGCCCATGAATAATATGGATCGAAAAAAGGCCATTGAATCAGAGAAAGATACCAAAATGGAACAGCTAAGTAAAAGAAAGCAAAACCAAATCCTATTATCGCGTTAATTAACAACAAAATTTTCAAATTTTTCGCTATTTCTACCATTTTTATATCACTTTTCATTCATAACAACGCGGGTAAAATATAATTATAGATTAAATATGAGTTAAAATCAAAATTTAAATTCATACCAGTGAACATAATTAATAAATCTCTGGTATAATACACATTAATTTGTTGACCGCCGTAACCTAACGCCCGATAACGTTCGCTGTTAGGATTGACCCACCACTGATACCCATATCCACTATCCAGACCTAAATAGATTAAAGGGCGTGTTGATGTTCTAACCCACCTTTCAGAAATAATCTGCCTTCCATCCCATTTTCCACTTTTAAGGAAAAGATATCCGAGTTTAGCCATATCACGTGTTCTTAGAAAAAGGCCATCACCCCCACAAGCTACACCTTGGGGATCTTGGAGCCAAATCGACCGACTAATAGATAATGGACCAAATAAATACTGCTCAGCAAAATCAATTGTTGACATATTAGTGGCTCTTTGTATTATTGCTGATAGTAAGTGTGTAGCACCAGTATTATAATTAAAGGTTGTACCTGGAGCTGCAATCATACTCCGATTTAGGACATATTCTACATGATCTTCACTTGCTTTCCAATCATTATAAGGATTTTGAGGATGCTCATAAGGATAGTATTCAGGCCAGTGTAAACCGGTTGTCATAGTTAATAAGTGTTGAATTGTGATAGCCTCTTTTTGAGGATTAAGATTAGCAATGTCTTTATCAGGAAAGTAATCGAGAACATATTCATCCAAACTGTTAATATAACCTTTATCGAGTGCAATACCTATTAAAATAGAAGTAACACTCTTGGAAACAGAATATAAGCGGAAGAGATAATCTTGACTTGCAAAAATATCATACCATTCTTTTACAATAAAACCATTTCTTATTACAAGAATACTATAGACGGCATAATAGGTATTTTCAACATCATATATCATATTATCTAACACGCTTGAATCCATTCTTACTAGTTCTGGAGCAATATTCATCCAATACTCATTAGAATTTATTCTTAGTATTAGTAGAGCTCCAGGAATAACTCCAGCGGCCCCAAAAGCTACAATTAAAAGGGGAAGTCCTATTTTTCTAAGTACGGATTTATTAGTTCTAGACATTTAAAACATTTATAGAAAAATGTAATAATATTATATCTATACTAAAAATTATTTGAAGTTGTTTAATAAAAAAATGGAGTCCATTTTATAATACAGAATATTTTGACAAGTTCTCTAATTATTGTTTTTTGTTTAGTTTTATGTGAGATAGCTTTATTTGCATTCTAATCAATTATTATAGAGAATAAAACATCTGTGATCATAATGAAACTTCCTGATAAATTTAGGAATAAAAAAGTCTTTGTAATACTTCTCATTATTATATTTGGTATCCCCGCCACATTGATAACTGGTATATTTTTCTTTATTTCCCAAGAAGAACCTTCAGGACCGAGCATTGTAGGAGGGACTCTCACAGAAGATACAACATGGAAAGGGCATGTATCTGTTCAAAGTGACGTAATTGTACCTAATGGAATCACTTTGACAGTGCTACCAGGAACCTTTGTAGAATTTAAACATTTTAGAGGCTATAAAAATATCAGTAGAGTCGGCTTATTTGTGGATGGAGGAACTATAAAGGCAATTGGTTTAGCAGAACAGCAAATTTGGTTCACATCTGATGCAGATGATCCTATTAATGCGGATTGGAGCGGAATTATATGTACGAATACACCAGATTCTATATTTGAATATGTAATAGTAGAGTTTTCTTATATTGGAATTGAATTTTCAAAATCTAATATTTCTATATCTCACTCAATAATCAGATGGATTCACGCTGAAGGTATATACTCCGCTAAGTCTTATGGCTTAATTGAATATAGCCTAATCTATAACAATGGATATCATGACATGGCTCTTGAAGATTATAACTACGATCTCACTATTGAATTTAATATTTTTAATGGAGGACATTATGGAATCTATACAGAAGCGACAAATTCGACTTTAATAGGTAATTACTTTGTAAATTATTCTGGGACAGCAATATCAGCTAATGCATTCTCAAATATCAGTATAATCGAAAATAAATTTGAAAATATGACGATGGGGCAAATTTCTTTAGATCCAACTGTTACTGCAATCCAAATAGGAAATGATTTATGGGGTAATGGAACAGTACCGATTCCAATTCTAGATTTTCCTGATCCTAAACCAAGGATATTAGGATATGTCCCTGGAGATCCAGAAGATCGATACCTTTATGTATATGATACGATTGATGAAACTCGAGAAATCATTCACCGCCTTGATAATGAAACATCTTTTGATTGGACACTTGCATATACTAATGGCTCACTATGGAAATTCAAACACAGGGCAGGTTCTGTAGGGGCTTTACAAAATTTCGTAAGAATTAATATTACTTCAGAGAAAATAGAGGAGTTTGGAAATGATGATATTATAAATCCAAATGGATTAACCTATGACGGACAATTTTTCTGGACTCAAGACATTATTCTAAACAAAATTTTTAAATTTAAAATAAATAGTAGTAATTATGTAGAAGTTCTTGATTCTTATCCAATTCCTGTTGAAATAGGCGCTGCATTCGGAATTGCTACCGATGGTACTTATATCTATCTTTCTGGATCAGATGGAACTAAACTTTTCAAACTTGATAAGTCTGGAACCTTAGTTGAAACAATAAGTCTTAGTGGAGGCACAATGGTTGGTGTTTTAACATGGACAGGAAGTCATTTTTGGTGTGGTTCTGAGTTAGAGCTCACAAAATGGAATTTGAGTGGCATTTTAGTCGGCAAGATTTATCCCGCAGCAGAAGGAACAATTGGTATTGCTTGGGATGGGGCAAATATTTGGACTAGCTGTAAAACCTGTGAACTTTGGGTGGATGGAAAAATTTTTCAAATAGAAGTTATTGATGATCAGACAATACTTTAACTACATTTTTCATCCTTTCACAAATTATATGCATCGAGGGAAAATAATGAACTGCACCCCTTTCCAATAGATGGAGTTAAACGACCTAACACCCTAAAAATCGTCCCTTCACGACCACATTCTGGGCATCTCCCCCAATTTTCCACTTGAACAATATCATCTAACAAAACTGATACTCCTGCATAACTTTCTACGCCATAAGGTGTAATTAATCCTAGGAGACCGGGTTCTCCAGTTTTCTTTATAGGCTCTGATGTTTGGATATCACGCACAACAATCCGACCCTGATCCTTATTAACATGAAGTAAGAAATCATTATAGTGTTTTGACCAATGACCACCGCATGCCATTGGGCTTTCGGTAGCTGCAAAATTATCACAAAATTTATCTGTAGTTATATTGAACATATCACACATTTGTTCAATGAATTCTGGCTTTTTTACATTATATCCTAATTTAATACGACCTTTTGTTCCATCCCAACCACCACCTCCAGTAATTATATGAAAGTGATCACCCAGATCGAATGTTTTTCTTTCCTTTAAATAATAATCATTTAAAACCTTATGCATCCATAGAGGAGAATTCGCCATAATTGTTGGAATTTTATTTTGTTCAACTCGATTAAGTTCTGATTTTAAAAGTTTTCCATTTATACCAATCACTGCACGAGCTTTAAAGGTTGTCACCATTTTCCAGAGTGTTCTGCCCAGAAAAAACTGTAATAAATAATTAATATGCTTTCCTTCCCAAATATCAACTATACTCTTGTATAGGAGAAAGGCATCCTTTTTGTAAAAATTATGTCTAATTTTTTTAATAATTTCCATCCCTGGAGCAAATAAGATGAGATTATCCACTTCGTCTTTACATGAAAAAGAATTGAAGACTTCATTATAATTGTCTTTTAATATTTCGATATCAGCATCAAGTCTTCCAACGATACTAGGATCTCCACAAGTGGAGGAAGATTCCATCCAATATTTTAAATTTTCAAAAGCCTTTCCTCTTAGTAGGTCTTTAAATTTAGAATTAGAAAGTTTAAAAAAACTCCATGGTACATATGGAATTTCACCTAAATTAGATTCCTTTAAAGTTGCGTCAAAATCAAACTCTACCTCGTCACACAACTTTTTATAAATTGAGCAATCTTCTGCAGTTTCCTTTATAGTCGTAGTTATATCGTTTAGAATCATTAAAAAAGGTCATTTAATAATATTGAATATTTAATTTCAAATTATATTTAAACTCTAAAAGAATTAATACTTTTTACTTATCTATTTAAGATAAATTTACTGTTCTTGAGTAAAAATAAGATACTTATTTATATTACTTGAATAATTGTCTTGAATATAAGATCATAATTTTCTAGAGGCTTCCCAATGGAGTGGAGAGTAAAATATATTTTTAATTTTCCAGAAGATATAACCTGGCATAATGGCTATGCTCACTTTGGATTTCATGATTATAAAGAAAAATTTTACGTCTTGAGGCATGAACAGCATTGGTTTGGAGAATTTACTAGAGATAATGAATTTCTCTGGACAGCAGGTTCAACTAATCCCAAGCTCTGTGATAAACATATGTTTTTCAATCTAAAAAAACCAACTTATATTTCAAGATCCCCCACGAATGATAATTTAATTATTTCAAGTATGGGGAACAATAGAATATATAAATTATTTCCAGAAGAGAAGAAATTTGAGGTATTTATTGATATGGAAGAACAAGGTGCAAAAGATCTTGGCAACTGTGTATTCGATAAGGACGGTAATATTTGGATTAATGAAATTACAGGCTGTAAAATTTGGAAATTTGATTCACAAGGTAAGAAAAATAGGGTATTAGGTAATGGAAAACCTGGTTTTCAATTAGATACTGCTAGTTATGATAACGTCCAATTTAGTTGGATTTATGATATTCGGATTGGACCAGATAATAACTTATATGTTTTAGATAGTGGGAATTATGCTGTTAGAATGGTTGATCTTAATGAAGAAATTATAGAAACCATAGTCGGAACTGGTGAATCTGGTTATTTAGGTGACGGGAAGAATGCAAAAAAAGCTACCCTTGGTTCTGATAAAAATGAACAGTTTGATGGGCCGTGGGCGATGACACTAGATGAAGCTGGTAATATTTTTATTGGTGATACTCAGAATCATGTTGTCCGTATGGTTGAAAAAAAGAAAAAGAAGAGAATTATTTCTACTATATTAGGAAATTCAGATTTTACTCCTTCGCTAAGAAATTCTGTGGATGAGACTGATCCTTTTAAAGTTAATCTTCCTAAAATATGCAGCATGGATTATTATAATAAAGAATTGTATGTCCCTGAATCTGATGGAGATCTCATTGTCCTTGAAAAAGTTGATCAAGATGTTAGATCATGATTAATTGGGTAAATTTAGGATCTTTACTGTTGAGTATTGTTCTATTCTGTTATTTATATACTCTTAGTGTTCAACCAATCAAGAGAGAAGCACAAAAGGGGAATCTTGCATGGGAGCAATGCATGAGATTACGTATAGTTGCAAGTTTCTTTGAACTAATCATTGCAATGAACCTGATACTATGGATTTGGTTCCCGATTCCAATGATCAATTGGCAAGTATCCATTAATTATGGAATTGGAATTCTCATTGGATTTTTAATCGTAATCCCTTGTTTAATGATTCTCTTAAAGGGTATAAGAGACGCTGGGAAAGAAACGCTACAACCATCTCAAGAGACTCAAATGTATGGAGGAATTTATAATCATATCCGACACCCTCAATCATTGGGGGAATTCCCTTTATTTATTGCAATAGCATTTATGGTAAATTCTTGGTTTCTAATTATTCTAATGAGTCTATTCGTTATAATATATGTTCCAATTATGGTTTATTATGAGGAAAAAGATCTTTTAAGGCGTTTTGGTGAAAAATATAGGGAATATCAAAAAAGAACCGGAGCTTTACTTCCTAAATTTAAAAAATAAATTATCAGTATTCTTTCAGAAAATTATGGAGAAATATTTTTTTAAGTCTTTGAATCTTACGAATAGTGCAGGTACACTTTTCCTATATTTAATGTAATCTTCTCCGAATCTTTGAACTAATTCTCTTTCTTCTACCAATTTGATATGTATATTTATTCCTATTATAAATATTAAGAAATAAATAATAGAATAAATAGAAAATCTGAAAAAAATGCTTCCAATACAAAATAACATTAAACTATGATAAGTTGGATGACGTAATATAGAATAAATCTCGTGGTTTTGAAGTGTAGAATCTTCTGGGTAATAGACATAGACTAATCCCATATAATCAATGCCAAAAATATATAAAGCTCTTCTAACCACTATAAGTCCTAGACTAAAAAATATAATCCATAATACTAATCTAATTGAAAGTATAATAATAGAAAAATCGAGGAATATCTCGGATATGGGGATAGATAAATACCAACTAATAGATTGAATATCTTGGTATGGAGCGAACAAATCGGTTGGGAAAAAACTGTGAATTACTACTGAAATTACTATAGGAACACCAGTTACCACAAATTTAAAGCCTTTTTGATATGCTAATTCTCTATTTTTTTCCAAATATTTATCTCGTTTTCGCCAGAATGAATAGACTAATAAAAAGCCAATTAATAATATAATCAACGAACCAAATATAGGAGTTAATGGTTCCAAAACCTGTAAGACATTGGATCCTCTGAATATACGTGGTAGTGAATCCATTATTAACTGAAACGCAATAGAGATTAGAATAACTAGGGGAACAACAATCAGAAATTTAAATATACTTTTTCCCTGATAATCTGGAAGTTTTTCCATTAGTTTTTCTGATCCCTTCATTCATTTTAATTACCCCTCCATTAATATATAAAACTAACTCTTTTTGCCTATAAATGAGATTTAAAGGCAATAAACTTATTATAGACATCGTAAATTAAGTACATAAAATACTATTTTTTGTATTCTATCTCAAAATTAAGGATTGAACATTTTAGGGTGAAATAATGACTAAGGTTAAGGTTAATGATACTGAATTATATTATGAAGAATTTGGATTCGGGGAACCATTTTTAATAATGCATGGAGGTTTAGGAATGGATCATTCTTATTTTCGTCCAATGATAGATCCACTAGGTAATATTTTTAAATTGATTTTTTATGATCATAGAGGAGAAGGACGTTCAGGTAGACCACCAATCAATACCATCACTTATGAACAATTAGCAGATGACGCTGATGCTTTACGTAAAGTATTAGGTTATGATAAAATAGGGATCATTGGGCATTCTGCGGGTAGTTGTGTAGCATTAAACTATGCAATTCGTCATCCAATGACGATTAATTATCTAGTACTTATGAATGCTTTTCCAGCATTTGATTATTTGGAAGAGATGAATGAAAAGGTGATGCAAAGAAATCCATCACCTGAAATGATTGATGTTTTAATCGCCCCTGTAGATCCGACAATAGAAGGTTTTAAAGAACAACTCAAAATATCTGCACCATTCTATTTTTACGACTACAATTCTGAAATGGAAGAAATAACTACACAGTCGTATAATAAAGTGATATTAAATCCAGAAACCGCAGCATTGACTGAAAAATTGAATTTAAAATATAATGTATTTGATTCACTTTCCCATATTAAAATACCCACTTTGATTTTAGCTGGAGAAGATGATATTGCTACGCCTCCCTCTCAAGCTCGAAGAATCCATGATGCAATCCCAAACTCTACTCTAGTGATATTCGAAAAATGTGGGCATTATCCCTTCTATGAAGTACCTGATGAGTTATTCAGTGCAATTCGTGACTGGTTCACAAAAGTAAGATAGTAATTACTCCTTTATTTTCAAAATATTTTCCAATATATTGAATATAGAGAACCAAATTAGATGTATTTTTTAATGATTATGCCATAATACAGTTATGAAAATAGCTAAAGAGTTACTATATCCTGCTCCCTTCTATAACTTTCTTTCATATATCTCTGAAAATGCTATTAATGGACCCATTCTCGATTGTGGTTCAGGTGGACCTTCTCCCAAACAAGCACTCTTTATCAAACTGGGATTTGATACAATTGGTATTGAACTTTCCGAGGAAAGATTAGAAATGGCACAAGATTATGCAAAACAGCACAAATTAAAACTTCCTATGCAAATGGGTGATATGCGTTCAATTAAATTTGAATCTAATCATTTTGCCCATGTTTATTCTTGGAATACAATATTTCACATGACCAAAATAGATATTAAAAAAGCGGTAGATGAGATGATTAGGGTATTAAAGCCAGGTGGCCTCTGTTTTGTAAATTTCCTTACAGTTGAATCTGAATTCTGTGGTGAAGGTGAAGAACTAAATCCAGGAGAATTTAAGCAAGAAGAAGGTGATGAGATAATTATTCATACTTTTTTCACTGATGAAGAATCTGATGGATTTTTCGATAACTTAGAGATTGAGATATTATTTAAAGAAAAGAGAGTAAACCATAGAAGGCGTGACGAACGTATGTATACAGATAGTTATATTGATTACATTGTTCAAAAGAAGAAAACCTAGAAGAAACACTTTTAACCTAAATTTTGTAAATAGAGATTTTTTTCCAATCTTTTTTATATTGCAATATCATATCTTATGTTATGAAGAAAATCCAAGTTAAACAAATAGGTTTTGTAAAAAGGTTATCAATTGATGAAAACGATAAAGATAGAAATCTTCAATCTAAGATTATCTTAAATAAGGAACTTACAAAGGCTTTAGATGGTATTACTGATTTTTCTCATATCTATGTAATCTTTTGGATGGATAAAGTAAAGAATACAACCTACTTACTCCATCCTAGTAAGAATAAAAACGTAAAACCAGTTGGAGTTTTTGCTACAAGATCTCCAATTCATCCAAATCCTATAGGTTTGACGTTAGTTGAGTTGATTCACCATGAGGATAATATTCTTTGGGTGAAGGGTCTTGATGCTTATGATAAAACCCCTGTATTAGATATAAAACCTTATCCTGACTGGGAACATGGTAGATGTATTGTAGTTGATGAGTATAAAATTCCTAAATGGTTGGAAAACAATGAAATAAGTTGAAATAATGATAATTTATTAGATTATTAATATTAATTCAGTTTAAACCTTTTAAGATAATTTGTAAATTATAGAATTATGAAAGTAAAATACACTGTTCTGAAATACATCATTTTAATACTAATAGGCATATTGATATTATTATTTTCAACATGGCCACAAATTGCAATTAATTTAATAATAATCAATATCCTTATTTATATTCTACGAAGACCATTGATAGCACTAGCAGCATATATTTTTAAAAAGAGATTTTATAGAGCAATAGTTTCTGTCACCACTAATATTGTTTGGAGTGGTTTCATGCTTGCTTTATTGTGGTTCGTTTCTGACGATCTTTTTTTAGCACTTCTTCCCTTCATTATATTGGCAGTTTCTTTGAATTTTAAAAATATTGTCAATAATATTGCTTCAGGATTACTTTTGTTAGCATCAGAACCATTTGAAATTGGAGACTTAATTGAGACTAATGAAATTCAGGGTATTGTAAGGGAGATTGACTTAAATTATACTAAAATAACAGAATTTGATGGTGTAGATATCATACTACAAAATAGTAATATCTATGGCTCTACGATCGTAAAATTTACACACACTAAATTCAAAATTCTTAAAAAAATGAATAAAGCAGATTTTGAAAATAAAAAAGATTATAGGAGATATTTGAAAGCGATTAATAGAATAATGAAATCTAGAGTAAAAACAACTAAATATGTGAAGCAAATAGAAATTCCGGATAGAGTCGATCCTGCAAGACTTGAGGAATTGTTATCAAAAGTGTTTGATATTTATGAGCCAATTTTTGGATTACGACCAAGTTACTCAGTAGATATGACCAGATATAGCCGTGTTAGGATAAATCTTTATATAATGTCAGAGAAACCAAATTTAGTATTAAATTTCATTGATTCATTTCTAAGAGATCTCATTTTTGAATTGCATTCTGAAGAAATCCATCTTGGATGGGAAGAGTATAAGAAGAAAAATAAATCAAAATCCAAGGGAGGTGAATTATAATAGCGATATTCAGTACTGATCCTGAAGCATTGATATATCTTATTATAATAGGAATTGGATTATACATAATAAATAAGACCATATCTTTTGGGATTGATCACATCAAGAAAATTCTTCCTGAACAGAGGAACAAGATAAATTTTGCACTAAGACTTGGTTCAATTATTGTTTTTGTATATTTTTTGGTGGAAGGATTCCCATCATTTAATGCAATTCCACCAGAATATACAGCAATAATTACAAGTGCTATAAGTACTGCTATTGCTTTTGCAACGAGTGAAATCTTTTCTAATTTTATTAGTGGAATTCTTCTATGGATAGTCGATCCTTTTGATATTGGTGATATTGTTAAAATCAAAGGATATAAAGGAATTGTGAAATACTCTTCTCTAACAAAGGTAGAACTTGAAACCTTTGATAGAATCATTGTTAAAATATCAAATTCAGATGTTCTTTCATCTACTGTCTTAAATTATACGATAAAGTTAAAAAATGTGAAAAATTTTTATCGTTTTAAGAGACAAATCCAAGCGCCTCAAGATATTGGCATGGCTAGAGTAAATATTGATTTATATAATGAGGAAATACGTAAAGAAGAAGAAAAAGAACTTAGAGAATTACATAACCAAATAGTAGAAAATGATCAATCTCTCATATATGCTTATACATTTACAATGCGATTTCCTTATGAGAGCTTTAGAATCAAAATAGATAAAGTAGATATAATATGTCAAAAATACAAAGAGACTTTTGGAATTAAACCAAAATTTCACATTTTTAATTGTAGTAATGAAATATCTGTTAAATTTCGGCTTTTAACTTTAAATAATAATAATCTCCTTTATCATCAAGCAGACTTCGCAAATGAATTATATAAAATAATATTGTCAAAAAATTAAAAAAAGAGATGATAGTAATGAGTAATGAAAATATATGTAATTGATATAAAAAGGAATATGGTACAATTTTCCCCAATTAATGATATTAAATTTATTTAGATTGCTTATGATATAATATATAAGGCTTTAGCAGGGTAAATTAAAAAAAAAAGAATAAGATTTGTTAGAAATTTTTTTACGATTTCACAATCATCCATTCATAACCAGTTGCGAAAGTATGGGTATAACCTGGTTGATTTGCAACTACCATTAGGACATATTTTTCAGATGTTAGAGTGGCAGATAACTCGAAACTTGCCGTACCATCTTGATCGACGTTAAGTATCATTGATTCAATACTTGTAACAACACCTTCGTCAATCGTGATAAGATCTACCTCAAAATCGTTATAGTGAAGAGAGCTATCACAAGTCCATCCGTTATCAATAACCCAGTCACTTACTTCTTCGAAATTATCGAATTCGTCAAGTTCGGGTATACTGATATCATCGACAAACCAACCTCCTCCAATTGTTAATGGATCAGTCCAATAGGTAAAGTAGATTTCGATCTCATGTCCCGCGAATGGTGTAAGATCCATTTCTTCTTCATACCATTCAGTTACAGTACCCGTAAAGGCATTCCACAATCCATCTTCATAATAACCCGTTGGTTCTAGACCCCAATCAGTTTCATCTCCGGGGCAGTTTTTATTGTCTATTCCTTCATTTTTAGGTAATGTATCCACTGTATTGGTACCTTCAAGAGTACACCAGGTATCCATTGTCAAGTCGTGAACTTCCACGTAACCATAGTCCCAATCCAACTCGATATCATATTGCGTCAAGAAGTTAAGGGTTGCAGTAGACAGTCCTGTAAGGTCAAAATATTGATGGAATCTATACCACGCCCATGCGTCTCCATTTGAAGACA
>JAEOTW010000073.1 GCA_016839655.1 Promethearchaeota archaeon
CTCGCATTTTTGAAAGGATATAACTAATAAAATTATCAAAAGCAAGTTCTTCCGGTTTAAAGATTTTATCTTCTAAACCACTTGGAATTTGAGAATATTTTGTCATCATTTCTTTTATCTTGTTCTCGATTATGTGAGGATCCTCAAGTCCTGGAATAAGCCCTTCAGGACGTATATTGCCTCCACCTCCGCCACCTGTACCACTAGCTCCTGCGGTTTCTACTTTGACCGTATAGATCTTAAACATTCTATCGAAAACACCATTAGCAATATTAATATTTTGAACTCGGGTGTAAGGAATTGTTACTCTTTTCTTAGTAAAGACTCCATGGTGAATAGTTATGTTATTTTCAGATACTTCATAAGAATACTGCTCTACATACTTATTAAGATACCAAATTGATAATGGTATTATGAAAACCAATGGCAGCAATACAGAATAAACTATCAGCCATAGAAACAAACCTAATGTAAAAAATAATGGATCAAAAAAGTGCATTAGCCAATATGACAAGATCATCCATAATGCATAAAATACAATATATCCAAGAATAATTTTAATAATTGACTTTTTCGTATAATTTCGAGAAATACCTCCTTGATACGCAAAATCTTTTTGACTCATGTTTTTCCTCCAATTTTTTTATGATTTTTTATTTATGTAAACTATATTTGTACTAATATTTTGGGTTATCAAATCTCGAGTTATATTATTTCGAAATTTTTATTCCCTATGTAATATTTATTTACATCAGTATTTAAATGTTTGGATCACAATTCATATTTGTGGTTTTGAATGGTTATAATCTTGTTTTTCCTGATGTAAAATAGACTTTACATAGTATATAATATAATTTTGTTATTAAATTAGACTAAAAAAATTATGTTTATTACTAATAGAATCAAATATATTTCAATAGAGATAAGCACTCATAATTTTGGTAATACTATAAAATGGATCAAGAATTTGACGTTGTTGTGGTTGGTGCGGGATTTGGGGGGCCTGTTGCGGCGTTAATATGTGCTGAAGCGGGATTAAGCACACTAATTATAGAAAGGTCCGAAAATGTAGGAGATAAAATTATTTCTGGATTAACTATTCCATTTTATGGATTTTTATTTGGACCAAAATTTATAAGAGATGGAAATCCCCCGATTGAACGCCCCTCAGATGGGATAGTGAACTATATAATTAAAGATATCGATAAGGGAGATATTGAAATCGATGATTCTTTAAAAGTTCCAAAACCATTCTCGCCAATATTTGCTTTTGGGTATAATGCGTATTGTAAACCTTTTTGTGAATGGGAAGTGAGAAAGGCAGTTGAAGCGGGGGCTGAATTGAAGAAATCTACCACAATAATTGATGTTATTAAAGAGGAAGGTATCATTAAAGGTGTAATAACTGATAGGGGAGAAAGAATTTATAGTAAAATTGTAATTGATGCTGAGGGATCGAAAGGATTATTAGCAATAAAAGCAGGTATTAGAGAAAAATATCTTCCTGAGACAATATCTCTAGCTGACACATATGATTATATAATGGAAAAAAAGGATATCGATAAAATTTTCGGTTATTCTGTAAAAATGTGTTGGGGATGGGATGAACAAAGGATAGCTCCTCCACTTGGTTATGGAAATGGTCTGATGGTATGGCCTTATCGGAATAGTCTCCATTTCATGCAAGATCAATGTTTAAGAATAAATAGTGGTTCAGTACCTAATTTAAATAAAGAGTTTAAAGATTATCATAATAATATTACCCAAGAATTACCTTGGTGGAAAAATCTAGTAGCACCTCGAGTTAAGTTAAGAGCTAGAATGTTTGCCGGATTTGAAATCTATGTAGGTTTAAATAAGAGACTAAGGAATATGGCTAATTATACGGATGGAATGATCTTGATTGGAGATGCCGCAGGACTCGAAAGCACAGAATTATGTGATGGAGTTCCAGCAGCATGGTTCTCAGCAGAAATTGCTGCAAAAATAGCAATTCAAGCAATAGCTGCTAATAATACTTCAGAAACGTTTTTAGAAAAATACGGTCGAAAAATAAAAGAACATGCAATAATAAATTGGTCCATTTCTGGAAGGAATAGATATAATTTGCGGATTGCTCAAAAGGAGCACAATATCAAAAAGCTAAGAAAATATATTCATAATGGTTGGGGATTAGGAGCATTAACCCATTTTATGACTCCATTTTTTAAAACACTTCTTATATATACCAAGAATGAACCAAAAATTATATCTAAATGGATAAAAATGTTTTTTAGATATTATCAAAATTGGGTTTATGAGAATTATGACTATTCTACTAATCAGAAAAGTAAAGAGATACACTCCAAAAAGCTTAAAAGAATGGAAAAGAGATTTACACGATTTTTAAGAATAATTGATTCTCTTTTAACTTCATTGAAAAAAAAGCAAAAATTACTTTCATTTATGATTATCCCTTTTTCAAATTCTTTGAATAATATAATGAAAAATATTCTCCCTATTCTTGAACCAATCTATTCACTTATTATGAAGTTGTTAACCCCAATTTCAAATCGCCTTAGTATAAAAGTTATGAAATTTGCTAAGTATGCTAATCCTATTATTTTCAAAATTAAAGAGGAGAGATGTAAAAATGGGAAAAACTTTTAGAGAATTTCCAGGTGTGGAATGGATACAAGGGGCAGGAGATTTTATAAAAATTAATGAAAAAAAATGCAAAGGTTGTAGATATTGCGTAAATGTATGTTTAGCGGAATGTTTTGAAATTGTGGACAAAAAAGCAAGGGTTAAAACTTTAGAAAAATGTATGGAGTGCGCTTCCTGTTGGTATGTTTGTCCAGAGGATGCAATAATATTTACTTGGCCTATAGGTGGTACTGGTTATAAGAGTGATTGGGGTTAAATTTGATTAATTGTTCATTCTTTTT
This sequence comes from Promethearchaeota archaeon, assembly GCA_016839655.1. The sequence goes on from JAEOTW010000073.1 coordinate 2,928, forward strand.
CGATAACTTTATATTTAAAATATAGTATAAATTGAATTCTTTTCATTGAAATATATAATTATTAGACTATTGTTCATTTCTGCATGAAATATTCTCAAATTTTGTCGGTTTATGCTCATTTTTAAATATTTAACAAATGTGGGAAATCAAGGGGAAAGTTTAAATAGACAAAAAAGATATAATTATTAATAAATTATAAATAATAATAATTGATTAATCGTTCAGATTTTAAACTTAAAGTCTGATGATTTGTTCAATGAAGGTGATTACCAAATAAGATGAAAAAAGATTTCAAATGTGGTGTTAAACATAATTTTAATACCGGAGTTATAATTAAGAGTGATGATCGTAAGAAATATGAGTGGAATTGTTCTACTTGTAATATGAAGGAAACTATTCTGACAAAAGAAGATTTTGAAGAATTTAAATCAAGTGGTAAGGTCATTTGTCCTCTACTAACTTATGAATAAATAATTCTTTATAGAGAATTTTTTTTATTTCTTTTTTTTTAATTTGCTCACATAAGTAATGCTTTGAAAAATTTTGGGCTTAGAGTAACTTTTGAAAGTGTAGAAAGTTTACCGAACCATTTTTCTCCTACGTATCTGTCATTACTGGTATTATGAGTTGATAGATCGTGGTTTATATACGCCTCATAAATATATTTTCTAGCTAATTTATTCTCATTTAGTAATTCTGTATACAAGCGCCACAGAGATTTTACATATGAACCCTCATTGTAAATCAGATATTCAAGGGCATTGCCATTTTTGAAGTATGTAAAAAGTATTCGCTTAACTTCCTGATCATACTTACTTAATTCTAATCGGCTGAAATTGCTATCTTTTTCTAATAATGACTTTACTGTGTTAGCTCCAATATCAGCACTTGCTACACCCGGCAACATCCCTTCGTAAAAAAATGCTGTTACTAGTCCCGCTGCCTCACCTAGAACAAGAACTCGATCATTTGAGAAATGTTTAATAGGATGTTTTGAAATTTCCCCAACAACCGCCGTTGTTAAGTCATATTTCAATCCATTTACAAATTTCTGAATAGGTTTATAATTTTTCAAAATTCTATCGAGTTTTGACATAATTTCTTCTTTCGATTCATCCTTTTTCCCTAGAAATCCTGTAGCTACCCTTGCTTTACCTCTATTAAAATAGAAAGGACCATTTATCGAGATCTTGGGATTTATATGAAACACATAATTGTATTCCAGATTTTCATTAACTTTATCTTCATCTCCAAATAAGTGGATTAGGGCTCCTGTATAATGATCTGGAGTTTCAAATCCTAATGATTGCTGTAAATCAAATCCACGTGACCCAGTAGCAAGTGCTAATAGTTTTGTATTATAGGATTCACCTTTATTATTGACAATTTCTAAAGAATCGCCATGTCTAATTATTTTTGATACTCTCTCTCCTGAATTGAAGGTACCTCCTTGTTGTTCAAATTGTTTTATGAACTCTTCGATTATTTTCTCAGTATGACAAATATTTCCTAATGCAATTCCAAATTCAGTAGAGTCAATAACGCCATTAAACTCATCACTCATGTAATTAGTTTTAGTGTGAAGGCTAGGAAAGATTTTTTTATCTTCCCAATCGATTTCTTCCTTTATAAAAGGTCGATTATGTTCGGGAAATACATTAGTTCTAATAGGAATTTCTTTTCGGTAGTCCTCTGCTTCAATCAAAAGTGTTTTTGCATATTTTGAAATTTTGGCGGCAAAAGTTGTTCCAGCTATTCCCGCTCCAATGATTATAACATCATACATGTTAAGTCAATTCTCACTAATGGATATAAATTACTTGTTATAATCTATCTAATGTTTTTAATTTTTAGTTAGAAAGTTTTTATAGGTAGCACTTTCTACCTTAACATGAACAAAACTTTTTTAAAAAAATCTAAGCAAAAAAAAATTTAAATAACAATAAAGGTGGTAAATTATAGGATTAAGATTAGCTGCGGGGCTTGCTATAACTTCCCTTTTCGCTCTGCTTTATGCTGTTGTATTTGTTATAGGAGTATGGTTTCTACCCTCCTCAATATTTGGTTTGATTATCATGATTGCTATTACTATTGGAATAGTTTTACTCCAATACGGGATTTCTCCATTGATTGTGAATTGGCTTTATAGAATTGATTGGATTCCCTACGAGGAATTTGCTGTGCAATACCCTCATCTAGCAGAATCTCTTGATAAAGTTGTTGATTATAATAATATAAAGATGCCAAGACTCGGTATTATTCATGACCTCAACCCAAACGCATTTACATTTGGCTGGAGTAAAAATTCAGCAAGAATTGTTATAACAGATGGAATTTTACATTACTTAAACAAAAAAGAGCAAAATGCAGTATTTGCTCATGAATTAGGGCATGTTGTTCATTCAGACTTTATATTGATGACAGTGGTTTTTGCAATTCCTTTACTTTTGTTAACAGTTGCTCGTTGGGCCTATTATGCCAGTATTTATTCCGGTCGTAGAAGAAGTGGAGATAGTGATGACGCTTCTACTATAGCAATTGCGTTAATTGCAGTTGCTGTTCTATCGTATTTTAGTTATTATATAAGCTACTTGATATCACTAATAGTGAGTAGAATCCGTGAATATTACGCTGATGAACATAGTGCAGAAGTTTTGGAAAACCCAAACGCACTTGCGACAGGTCTTGTTAAAATTGCTTATGGATTATTGGTTGATGGAAATATTGAAGAGCGAAAGAAATCACGAGTACGAGGATTAAGAGGTTTAGGAATTTTTGATCCAAGTACTGCTAAAACACTAGGTATTATAAGTGTTGGAACAACTCAAACTTTATCAATGGAAGCAATTCAAAAAGCAGCAGCATGGGATTTATATAACCCTTGGGCTAAGTATTACCAAATGTTCTCAACTCATCCACTACCAGCAAAAAGAATTATGCGTTTGAATATGCTATGTGACATCTATGGGATACAACCGGAGATTAACTTTTCAGATGCTAAAAGATTGAAAGAAGAACAAGCAGGGAAAACACTATGGGATCAATTCTTATGGGATTTATTTATGAAAAATCTTCCTACATTAGTTTTTCTTATCTTACTTGGAATCACGATTGTCTGGTTATTCGAGCTTGCTGGATTCTACACTATTACTTTTCTTGCGCCCGTTTTTAATAATATGTGGCTTGTATGGGCTATAGGTTTCTATGTAATTGGATTTATGGCGATCCTTAAGACGTTATATATGTATAAGGGTGGTTTCGAAGATAAGACAGTACTAGACCTAGTTACCAATGTCAAAGTAAGTCCAATTAGGACAGTGCCTGCATTTTTAGAAGGTAAAATAGTAGGAAAAGGTATTCCGGGATATTATTTCAGTGAAGATATGATATTCCAGGATAATACAGGTATAATGTATGTTGACTATCGGTTTGGAATCGGTTTAGCTGACTTAATATTCTCTCTTAGAACTGTCAACCGGTTAATCGACCAAAAAGTTAGAATTAAAGGATGGTATAGAAGAGGTCCAAGCCCTTATATTCAAGTAGATACAATATGGACTGAATCTGGAAGAAGAATCAGAAATTATTCAAAAGCATTTAGGTATGTTTGGGTAGTTTTAGAGTTTATAATAGGAATTGTATGTTTCTATTTCTGGTTTATAGGATGACTCCAATTTTAAAAGTTTATTTTTTAACTTTATTTTTTTTATGTTTTAGAGTAGTTTTTTAAATAATATTAGTTATCTTATTTGCTAATTTCTGTAAGTTCATATCACACATACCTAAAGGTACAGTAGAATCATAAAGAACAACTACTAACAGTGGATCTAATTTCCATGGAATATCTATAACTTTAGAAAATACTTTTTGCCCTGTTTTCAAACCATAATACATTTCGGGAAGATCCAACGCTCCTATCATATACCGTATTTCAAGCTCTTTAAGCGAGTTAACTAATATCTCATTCGGTAGTGAAGTATAAATTGTATTTCCCTTAGTTGTTAGAAGAGCTGCTCCAAGAAGTTCGTTCTCATACATCAATCCCTCAAAAACATCAATAACTTTCTTATAAAAGGTTTGACTCATAAAAATCTCATCTTCTCCTCTGACGATTGAGTCAACCATTTTATCTAATTTCAAGTTTTCAAGTTCTTGATAATCTTTAATTGTGGTTGTATCTGGATATTCTTCTAAAAATACATCAGCAATTCTTTCTAAACGTGATGTCACAAATAAAAGACTCGCTGTTGAATCTGACAATATAGAAAAAATAAGATCTTGGTGTACCTTAAAAACAAATCTCAATTCACTCATTTCAAGAATTTCAGGAGTCTTTTTTGAGATTACATTTTCAGAGAATGAAAATATTGCTGAAAAGAAAGGTGTAATCAAATTAACCTCTAAATTCTCAAAATCATTAGTAAAATTTCGACTATAAATGCAAACTCCTGTTTTCTTTAAAATGAATAGAGAATGAATCTTCATTGAGAGTGATACCTTAATACTCTTATAAGCTTAAATATAATAACACTCTCTTTTAAGTATTTTTAATATGGCGAAAATTAAGTGTAAAGAGTCTTGATTAATCTTTTATTATCCAATCTCGAAGTGCGACTTTAACTGAACGACTCATTTCTAGAGCAAAGTCTGAACCTGTTTTTCTGAGGTAATAATCTTGCCCCAAATTTTCAGCATTCTCCACATACGATTCCTTTTCAAAGTTTTGGAACATTTCAGAGAATTCTTCTTTATTTAAACGTTTATAAGTATCGGAAAAATGTATAAATTTCCTTGGGAACCGTGGCGTAATTATTCTTTTAGAAGGATCTTGCTTTGGATATCCATAACAAAGTAACGCTATTGGAAATACCCATTTAGGAAGATTGAACATTTCTCTGTGAGTTTCTATATTTTCAATTATATCACCAATATAACAAGAACCGATTCCAATTGACTCAGCCGCGATTACTGTATTCTGTGCTGCAATTAACGCATCACAGCACGCAAGCAGCAAATCAGATTCATCTGGAGTTCGATATTTACGCTTTATTTCTGAACATTTTTCTGGAACTTTCGATAACGTAAAAAAATCATACCATCGTTGCATATCAGCTAGAAAAATTAGAACTAAAGGAGCTTTTGCAATATGAGGTTGATTATCACAAGTTTTAACTAGCATTTCTTTCTTTTTTTGGTCTTTAACTTCGAGTATTGAATAAAACATCATATTCCCCGCAGTAGGGGCGCGCATAGCACTATGCATAATTAAATCAACTTCTTCTTGAGTTAATGGAGTAGGTTTATATGCTCTTACGGTACATCTATTGTTAATAAACTTCATTACTTCATTAAGATCTTTACTAATCATTAAACTTCACTTATCTAATTAATAGTTAATAATCTAAATTATGGATAATTAGTCTTAAGAGTTATCATTCAGAAATAATTTTATAAGCAGTATGATATTTTTAAAATCCGTTCTAATATCGTGATTTAGTTTCATAATCCAGATGTTTAAATAAAATTTTTTATATCTGAAGTATAAGAGCCTTAAATAAAACTTGAAGATTTGACTTATTACTAAAAATGTCTGATGATGAAATAGAAAAAATTAGGCTTCGGAAAGCCGAAATGTTATCAAATATTCAATCTATGCCAAAGCAAATAATAGATATTAAATCTGAAGATGAATATAATAACCTACTAAAACAATTTCCAGACAAGATTTTTGTTATTGATTTTTGGGCTGAATGGTGTGCCCCGTGCAAAATGTTTGCACCCACGTTTGTTAAAACACATCAAAATTACTCAGGGGATTACATTTTTATAAAGATCAATGTAGATGAAAATCCTTCAATTGCTCAGTATTTTGGAATAAGTTCAATCCCTACTACTTTATTTATAAAAGAGAGTCAAATCTTACGTAAGTTTGTAGGAGTTGTAAATTTTGAAACTCTAAAACAACTTCTTGAGAAATTTAAAACATAAATAAGCCCTTAGTTTCTTATAATTACTTAAATATTTTTATGTAAAATAAACAAAAGAGTAATTAGTCTAAATTAATAATTATAAGATGATAATTAAGCATGAGTAAAAAAGGAAATAAGAGTGTTTATTCAGACCATGTATTTCAGTTTCGCACTATAGAAAGAAAGAAGTTAATATTATCTCTAATTATAACTACAACCGTCATGGTCGTTGAAATTATTGGAGGATTTCTTACAAATAGCATTGCCCTAATTAGTGACGCTGGTCATATGTTTACCCACGCTTTTGCAATAGGTATAAGTTTACTAGCAAATATTATAGCTAGAAAACCCTCCTGTCATCATAGAACATTTGGTTTATATCGCGCAGAAGTTTTAGCAGCCTTCATTAATGGTTTATTTCTAATTCCCATAGTAGGGGTAATTATATACGAGGCAATTCTTAGGTTTCTCAATCCTCAAGAAGTAATAGGATTTTATATGTTGATAGTAGCCTTTATTGGTCTTACTGTAAACATTACCAGTATTTTAATACTTCAAGGACACCGTGATTCTAGTTTAAATGTAAGAAGTGTGTTCTATCATATGATTGCTGATGCTGGTTCTTCAATTGGAATTGTCGTAGCAGCATTTATAATAATGTCTACTGGATTTGTCATCTTAGATCCTATTGTAAGTCTAGGAATATCTATCATTATTATCTATTGGGCTTATGGAATATTAAGAGAATCAACTCGCATTTTACTTGAAATGGCTCCCAAGGGTATGAACATAGATAAAATAAGTGAGGATTTAAAAGTTAATTTTCCTGAAATTACTGAACTGTATGATGCTCACCTTTGGACAATTATACCAGATATGCTTATCTATTCCGCCCATGTAAAGTTAAATAATGATATCATAAAGGAGAATCAAGAGGTGATCATCTCAAAAATAAATGAATTTTTGTCTAAAAAGTATAGAATTATTGAATCTACAATACAAATTCTTTCTAAAGATGCACAAGAAGCATGTAATTTTTAGAATGTTAAGGTTTAAAATTATAAAATAAATCTTTATATAATTCCATAACCCAAAATAAATATTAATACAATTCTCAAAACTAATTTAAGAGGAATTAAAAATGTCAGAAGAAAGGAAAATTGATGCCTTCGCTATTATTATTTTAATAATTAGTCTAGTTGGCTTAATTCTCATGTTAGTCACTGATTTTGCTGGAACCTATACTGTTGGATATAGATATTCATGCCTATTAGGCTGCGAATACTCGACAGGTGTGGATTTAACCATGCAAATTTTTATGGTCATACTTTTAATAGCGCAGATAGTATGGTCAATAAATGAACTACTTCCAGAAAAATTCATTCCCTTTAAAAACTTAGATTTAATGGGATTAATTTTAGCAACCTCAACGATTCTATTTGCTGTTATAGGGATTGGTGCATTTGGCGTTTACTATGGTTTATTCGGTGGATTTAATTGGTGGCCTGAAGCGGGATTCTATGGAGGATTTATAGCGGGAATCATTAATGCAGTTTTCTACTTCTTAAGGTTTAAAAAAATAATTTAATTTTTTTTTTAATATTTTGATTGGAGAAGCTGCTATAAATTAAATTTTTAATAATTGATTCTTTTTTGTAGAGCATAATAGAAATATAAGAGAGTAATGCAAATTTCATACAAATCAAATGTTTTAAAATTCTATATTTTTTCATTCATTTTAGGAATTCATACCGTAAGAGCGGTATATATCCCATATATGATGGATTGGGGCGGGCTTTCTTTTCTACAGATAATGATATTACAGAGTTATTTTACATTTATGATACTGCTCCTTGAAATCCCTTCAGGTGCTATAGCAGATTTTTTAGGGCGTAAAGTAGGATTGTCTTTATCTGCATTATCAATATCAGCAGCCGCTTTCACATATAGCATAACCCCTAGCTTATATTTGTTTTTTCTGGCAGAAACTTTATGGGCTTTTGGATCTGCTTTAATGTCGGGAACAAATGAAGCTTTTCTCTATATTTCCTTGAAATCTTATAACAAAAAGGCTAACATTTCAACTTTTTTGGGAAGATCTAGAACACTGAATTTAATTGCTTTAACCATATCAGCACCAATAGGGTCATTAATAGCACAATTCATTTCATTACAATTTACCATGACTTGTTTAGCTTTAATATACATAAATGCATTTATTGTTGCATTAACCTTTAAAGAACCAAAATTGGCTGATACTGATTATAAAAAAGAAAGTTATTTTAGAATAATAATATCGGGATTCAGAGAATTAATTAGAAATAAAACTCTAAGAACACTAGCTATAGATTGGATACCAATTAATGTGTTAATATTTTTTATGTTTTGGTCATATCAAGTCTATTTACAAGCAATTGGTATTTTAATTGGATGGTTTGGATTTATATTAGCAGGAATGAATATTGTGAATGCTATATTTTCTATTATTATCCCTTCACTGTTAAAATCATCTAAGAATAAAAAGCTATTTTTGATTTTGATTAATTTAATAAATGGAATAACCTATTTACTTTTAGGATTTACTACAATAATCCCATTAGGACTCGCATTAATTCTTATAATTGTAGCATTTGGATATACTAGATATTTCATATTTGTTGATGGAATTAATTTACAAATTGAATCTGAAAATAGGGCAACTGTATTAAGTACTATAAATATGTTTGGAAGTCTTTTAAGAGCAATCTTATATCCATTTGTAGGACTCCTTGTTGAGTGGAATGTATATAGCGTTTTTATAATGACAGGAGTGTTAATTTTATTCTTAACTATTTTTACACGTTCAAAAAGTGAATATTTATAGAGTTTACATCCATGATACGACTTTTTGCGTATTTACTAAAATATCTACTAAGTCTTCATAACCAATGCCTTTTATTTTATTATTGAGATTCTTAGGATCCATTCCTCTTGCTTTAATATCAGAAGTCATAGCATAGATATTAATGGGTAGTTCTAATAATTCTTCTAATAATTTGGGGTTTTTTGCATTTTTTGTAGTGCGAATTACTCCATCATGAATCAATACTAATTCAATCTTCATTTCTTGTTCTAAATGCTCACTTAAGATTTTAAATAGACTTTTGGCTATATCGCTTTTAGCAGTACTAAAACCATATAAGTATACTATAGAATTTTTTCTTTCCATATTATTCACCAGTTAATATTTAAAACTCATATCGGCATTTGAAATAAGTTGGGCGATTTCCTTAATATCAACAACTTTAATATTGTCCTGCAAAATTAGATCACTAAAATCTATTCCCACATTTTCCAATGCTTCATCATGAACATAAAGCTGCAATTCAGAGAGCTCAATTAGTCTAAATATATTATTAAAATTATCCATTTTTATAGCTTCTGGTTCCAAATTTTTGTTTAAAAAATACACAGCATCACGGAGTAAAATAACTTTACAAATTTCGACATCGCCTACAGCAAGTAATCCTGCTGCCATTCGTATAGATTCTACCACTGAATTTTTTCCAAAAGGTCCATCTTCACAAATAATTACAATCGAATTCACCAATTTCATATCACCCGCCTGGACCAAAAAATATTACTTTATCTGATTCGCTAGCCATTAATGAAAGTCCTCCCAAACCTTCTTGACGTGCTCCTTCTACGAATTCTTCAGATTTAATTCCAGTAAAACTAGTCCAAGTAGTACATGCTGAGAATTCAATTTCATGACTATTACAAAATTTTTCAAGACGTAGAGATAAATTACGAAGAGATGAATCCTTTAGAATTTTTTCTTTAACATTATATACCCCACTTCCATAAAAAAAGATCCCAATAATCTCATGTCCTTTTTCTATTATTGCTTTACTTAAATTGAGGACTGTGTCAATAGCTTCATATTTATAAGGTTCTGCGCATACGACAAATGTAAATGATGTCATTTTTATAATAGTTTTGAAGTTAATTAGAATAAAGGAATTTTGTTAAAAATTTAATTCTTATGTTTAAGAAATATGAAAAAAAGTAGTATAAAAAAAAAAAGATTTAATTACAATTTTATTTTTATATTTACTGTCTCTCCAGTCGCACATTCTATATCTTTAACGAAAAGCGAGCAAGATACTATAGTTTTTCTTTCTGTCACTTCCTTAATTCTTGCTCGAAAAATCCAAGGTTTATTTAACGGTGCAGGTTTTAAAAATTTGACAAATAATGAACCGGTTGCGTATGCAATTGGAGGATCTGTACCTTCCTCTCGACCCTCCGCTCTATGAGCTGCTGAAGCAGCAGTATTAAGACAATGACAATCAAGAATGGTGGCAATAATACCTCCGCAACCTCTTCCTGGATATGCACAATGATATCTCTTCGGTTTCCATTTGCAAACACACTCATCTCCTTCCCAGTAACTTTTTATTTGTAATCCTTGTTCATTACTTCTTCCACATCCCCAACAGTAGGTGCCTATATCAGGCCACTTATCTTGAATTGCTTTATTTTCCATTTAGAACTCTCCTTTTCTGACTTTTTTTAAATTTATTGAATTTCAAAAATGTTTACACTTTTGATAAAAATGTCAATTTTCTTTTTAATAAAAAGATTATTAGAAAACACAAAACTAATCTTATTAATTTATATATTAAGATATAGTATAAATAATGGTAAACCAAGCCAATTTCTGGTATAAATTAAGTTAAACATTAAGGATTTCATTATAAAATGAAAAATCTATACGATATATGTATTTGGAAAGACTCTAAAGAGTGTAATGATTGTTCTATACAAAATAAAGTAATATGCCATTTTCATATAAAATATTTACTTAGTTTTGTTGGGTTATTTTCCGTGTTTGTCATTACTGTGTTTATAGGGGTTATCATGTCTGGTTATGGCTGGTTTTTAATAGGCTGGATTGGTTTTTGGATCTTTTTCTTTGAATTTTGGGAGATCCGAATTCTTTGTAGACATTGTCCATATTATGCTGAAGAGGGGAGAACTTTACATTGTATAGCTAATTATAGTAGTCTTAAAATTTGGAAGTATCACCCTGAACCAATGAATAAATCTGAAAAAATTCAATTAATGATTGGGTTTATAATTCTTGTAGGGTATCCATTAATTTTTTTGATTCTTGGAAGTCAATTCATTATATTAATCATTTCAATCATTGAAATATTCGTTTTCTTTAGTTTTCTATTGATAAAAAGATGTGCTAAGTGTATGAATTTCTCTTGTCCTTTTAATCGAGTTGAAAAGGAATGTGTTGATATATTTCTTAAGAATAATCCAGTAATGAGAAAAGCTTGGGAGGATTCAGGTTACAAATTATTAGACTCTCAATGATTTTTTCATAATTAATTCCAAGAAAGTGAATAATAATCGTAATTACAGCATCTTAGCTTATATTTGAATCAATTTTGATAATAAATTGTAGGTTTCTTTTCTTCTGGAAATTTTTTCGCATAGCAACTAATTGGATAATCATTCGGGATTGCAGCAAAACAACGATTGCAAGAGATACAGGCTGATTGCTCTTGCTTTCCTTCTTTCATTTTCTTAACTATAAATGGTTCTCTAATAAATGGACGTGACATAGATATAAAATCAGCGTATTTGTTTTTTATTACTTCTTCCATGAAAATTTTACTTCTTAAACCTCCAACCAAGATCAAAGGAATTTCCCCTATTTTAGCCTTAATAATCTTAGCAGCTTCAAGATTATACCCTTCCACAAAATCAAATTTTCCAACCATATCTTGATATATTTGCTCTGCCATTAATTTCATATAATCTGGTACTGCTTGTACTATTTCACTAACAGGAACATCTCCTCTACACATATTAAAAAGAGAATATCCTGAACCACAACTTATTTCAATTGCATCGATACCAACCTTAGTCAACCACTCAGAATATTTTGACGCTAATAAGGGAGTAATTCCTTCTTCTGGTGTGAAATCATTGGTATTTAACTTTATTAAGAGAGGGACATCTGAAGGTAAAATGTTTTTAGTTTTCATAACTATTTCTTTTAAAAATCGAAAGCGCTTCTCATCGGAACCCCCCCAATCATCTTGTCTAAGATTATAGAAAGGAGATAGAAATTGATTGATTAAATAGCCATGAGCTGCATGTAACTGAATTGCATCTGCTCCTATTTCGACTACACGTTTAGCTGCCTGAATGAAAGAATGGATTATGTCTTGAATTTCTTCTGGAGTCATTTCCCTTGAATATTCAACTGCAATGGGATTCATAATTTCTCCAGAAGGACCCATTGGTGTTTCTCCAATTAATCTGGAATATGTTTGCATCCCAGCATGGACTAATTGGAAAGCAACCCTACTACCTTCTTCATGTATCACATTTACTACCTTTCTTAAACCGGGTATCATATTATCCTCATGAATTCCTGTTTGATATTGATAACCACGCCCTAGAGGATGAACATACATATAACCAGGTATAATTAACCCAACATCCCCTTTAGCAAGAGTTTTATAAAGTTTTATATGCCCATCAGTAATTTCACCAGAGGTTTTTGCCATATTTTCTATTGTTGCTGAGCGTACAAATCGATTTTTTACTTCCATTTTCCCAATTTTATACGGTTCAAATAAAACAGACATATTTTATCGCTGAGTTGTACTATTTAAATAATTATTAATCTCTGATTTGTTTTATATTTTCATTTTTTAAAAAAGATTAAATTAAATTGATTTTTGTATAGATTATGTCTGAACCTAGTCCTCTTAAGTCTAAAGGATTTCACCCCTTTGGAGATTTAATCGGATTTGAATTCACGAATCTGAAAAAAGGATATTCTCAATGTGTTTTACAGATTAATAGTAGCCATTTTAATCCTCATAAAACCGTCCATGGCGCCGTAATGTATTCAATGGCAGACACCGGCATGGGAGGGGCATTATATTCTTTATTAGAAAAAGGTGAATCCTGTGCAACTGTAGAAGTTAAAATAACATACCTTAAACCAGTTAAAGAAGGAAAATTAATCTGTGATACAAATGTAATACATCGAGGGAATTCTTTTGGAGTTCTTGAATCAGAGATTATGAATAATGGAACTTTAGTATCGAAGGCATATGGGACTTTTTCAATATTTAGAATTAATAAAAAATAATAGGGAAGATAAAAATGAAAGATATAAAATGTAGAGTAATAGAAGATTACAATTCTCCATACACAGATCCCTTATTTTTCAAGAAAAATGAAGAAGTATCAATTGGAGAGAACGAGAGTGAATGGTCTGGGTGGATTTGGTGCATAAATCAATCAGGAGATAGTCGTTGGGTACCCCAAAATTATCTTGAAATTCGTGGAGAAAAAGGTGTTTTAAATCGAGATTATAATGCTGTAGAACTAAACGTTAAAATTGGAGAAGAATTTATAATTAAAGATGAAGAAGCAGAATGGTATTGGGTTACAAATAAGGAGGGTAAAATAGGTTGGGTTCCGATTAAAAATGTTCAGATAATTGAAGAATAATTATCATATAGAATTGAGTTTCTTTTCTTTTTTCTAAACTTAATATTTTGATTTTTATTACTTTTGAGAAATAAATTTTTTAAAGATTTTCTAATAAAAATAGGTATCAATGAAATAGAGTGATCAACTGTCATGATTAAAGACTATAATAAATTGAATGACACTTTAAAAACAATTTTTAGTTTAAGATCAATTCGAAAATATTCTAATAAAGAAATTACCAAAGAAAATTTAAATCTAATAATAAGGGCCTCAGTAAGAGCTGCAAATGCATCAGGAAGGCAAAGTTATTCAATAATTGTTGTTAATGATAAAAAACTTTTAAAGAAATACTTTTACACCGCTAATAAAGGAATACTCTATTGTGTAGATTACAACAGATTAATTGACGCTGCTGAGTACTTAAACCATACTTTTGCTTCGAATAATTTAAGATTTTTTATAACTGGAACAACAGATACTATCCTAGCTGCTCAAACTGCAACAATTGCAGCAAAATCCTTAGGAATCGATTCATTATTCACTAACAGTGTTCATCGAGAAAAGTTACAGGTGGTTTATGAAGATTTTGACCTCCCTAAAACAATGTGTTTTCCATTAATCGCACTTTGCTTAGGTTATGCCTCTAAAGAACCAAAATATTTGAAGGGGCGTTTAACTAATTCAGGAGTTATCCATTATAACAGATATCACCGATTAGACACTAAAGAATTAAATAATCTTATACAAAAATATGATGATGACGAAAAGCATATAGCTCTTTCATGGGAGAGTTGGAAAGAAATGGGATTTAAACACTACTTAGATTGGTTCTATACTAGATGGTCAGGAGAAATACCAGAAGAAAAACTAAGGGAATTTCACTTAATATTAAAGAAAACTGGATTTATAGATCCAAGATTGTTCAATCAAAAATAGATATTTACTTCAAAATTAAAGCTTTTTTTTTAAACTCTGGTTTATGTGATTCACGTATGAAAAATATGGTTCTCAGTTTTTATTTCAGTTTTAGATGTGTATGTCCTGCATTTTTAAGGATCTCCTCTAACAAATCCCTAAAAACCTCTTCTGTATTCTCTCCTGTTTTTGAAGAACATTCGATATAATTATTTAGATTATATACATTCAATAAATCTAAAGCTTCTTCTTTTTGACAAATTCTTTCTTCTTCAAGGTCTAATTTGCAACCTGCCATTATAATTGGTGCATCTCTACAAATTTTTTTAAATTCTGGAACCCAGTCAACCATATTAATTAGACTCTCATAATTTGTCAGGTCGAATGCGAAAACTCCTCCAGCACTACCTTGAAAATAGGGTTTTATCAGAAATCTAAACTTTTCTTCACCTCCAAAATCCCATACTTGGAGTGTTATTTTTCCATTCTCCAAATCATACTTCTTTACGTGTATAGTTGCTCCTAAAGTTGATTTAAGATCATCATGAAATGTATTAGTGATAAACCGATCTATTAGTGTTGTTTTCCCGATTCGGCTGTTCCCAAATACACAAATTTTATATGTTAAAGTTTTATAGCCTACCTCAGCTTGAGTTTCAATTAATTCTTTTTCTCGGTCAGCATCAGCTATAATTCTTGCTTTCTTTTGCTCAATTTCAGCAATAAGTTGTTGTTCTTGCTCAGGTTCTAAACAAGCTTGTCTCTCTTGCTCTAAACGAGCTTGTCTCTCTTGCTCTAAACGAGCTTGTCTCTCTTGCTCTAAACGGGCTTGTCTCTCTTGTTCTAAACGGGCTTGTGTCTCCTGTTCTAAACGGGCTTGTGTCTCCTGTTCTAAACGGGCTTGTCTCTCTTGCTCTAAACGAGCTTGTGTCTCCTGTTCTAAACGAGCTTGTCTCTCTTGCTCTAAACGAGCTTGTCTCTCTTGCTCTAAACGAGCTTGTCTCTCTTGCTCTAAACGAGCTTGTCTCTCTTGCTCTAAACGAGCTTGTGTCTCTTGCTCTAAACGAGCTTGTCTCTCCTGCTCTAAACGAGCTTGTCTCTCCTGCTCTAAACGGGCTTGTCTCTCCTGCTCTAAACGGGCTTGTCTCTCCTGCTCTAAACGGGCTTGTCTCTCCTGCTCTAAACGGGCTTGTCTCTCCTGCTCTAAACGGGCTTGTC
>JAEOTW010000074.1 GCA_016839655.1 Promethearchaeota archaeon
AAAGAAGCCACTATTGGTGGTAAAATGGCACAATTAGATAGAATTTATCCAACTGATGATTGTGGGATATGAGTTCTGGCACCGATAATGGTAAATGCATCAAAACATCCAAATATAAATTTATACACATATAGTGATGTTGTGGAATTTACTGGTATTCCTGGAGCGTATAACGTAAAGATTCGTAAGAATCCCCGTTATGTAGATGAAAAAAATTGTACGGGATGTGGATTATGTACAACCAAATGCCCTATTAAAGTTCCTAGCGAATTTGATAGAGGTATTGGTGAAAGAGGTGCAATATATATTCCTTTTCCTCAAGCAGTACCTAAATTAGCTGTGATGGATAGGAGTGTTTGTATAGACTGTAAAAATTGTGAACGAATATGTCCCGCTGAAGCAATTAATTTTGAACAAGAAGCAGAATATGTTGATGTTAAGGTAGGCGCTGTGATTGTTGCAACTGGTTGGGACGAATATCCAATATGGGATTCTAATGAATATCATTATGGGTATTATCCTGATGTTATTACTCAAATAGAATTAGAAAGGATGTTAAGCCCAATCGGACCAACTGGAGGACATGTTTACAGAGTTTCTAATGGAGACATTCCAAAAACAGTTGTAATGATTCAGTGTGTTGGGTCTAGAGATGTTAATGCTAATCCCTATTGTTCTTTTGTATGTTGTAATGTAGCACTTAAAAATGCTCAACTATTAAAGCAAGAATACCCCGATATGGATGTGATTCTGTTTTATATCGATATTCGGACAACGGATAAAGGCAATGAAGAATACTATCGAAAAATAAGAGAATCAGGTATTCGAATGATTAGAGGAAAAGTGGGTGAAATTATAGAGGAAAAGGAGTCAAATAAGTTAAAAGTAAGAGCATACTCCTCTTTAACGGGAGAAATTGTGAAGATTGATGCTGATTTAGTTGTTTTGTCAACAGGTATGATCCCTTCAAAAGGAACCGAAGAAATGATTGAGGTAATGGGATTAAGTAAAGGTCCCGGAGGTTTCCTTTCTGAAATTCATGGATGCTTAAACCCACAAGAAACAAAAGATATAGGAATTTACATTGCTGGGTGTGCTGCAGGTCCGAAAAACATCCCTTATTCAGTATCTTCTGCTTTGGCTGCTGCAAGTAAAGCATCAACTCTCTTATCACATGATACAATAAAACAAGAATTAATAATTGCTGAAGTAGATGAGGATCTCTGTATGGGATGTCATAGATGTGAAAAGCTCTGCTCTTATGAAGCAATAAAAGTAAATAAGAATGAAATTGCTGAAGTGGATGACTTAAAATGTAAAGGATGCGGTGTATGCATATCATCTTGTCCAGCTAGAGCTATTGATTTAAAATATTACCGTGATAGACAATTTAGCCAAGAAATAATAGGTATTGGCTCTAATGAAGCAGAATTAATAGAAATACCTTCAGAAAGTATTGAAGAATTAACGGATTAGAGGAGACAGAATGTCTAACAAACAAAATGATGATTCAAGAAGAATTATAGCTTTTGGCTGTGATAAGTGAGGGTATTCGGCGGCAGATTTAACAGGAGTTACAAGAAAATCATATTCAACAGACTTTCATCTCATACGAGTGAGATGTACTGGGCGAATAGGAATACATCTTATTATGGAAGCTTTTCTAAATGGTGCTGATGGTGTTGCAATAATATCTTGAAAAGAAGGAGAATGTGAATTCGGTAATGGTAATATTAATACATATGAACATGTGCTTACTTTAAAGAAATTATTGAAGCATGAAGGTATCTCTGAGGAAAGAATCCAACAATATTTTTGTTCCGCAGCTGAGGTTGAAAAATTTATCACATCAGTTAAAGATATCTCATCCAGAATTCAAGCCCTCCCTCCATTACCTAAATATAATCCGAAATAGAATGATCTTTTCAAAAAAATAATAGTTGAAAAGAAACTAACCCGCAGCCCGGGTTTTCGGAAAAAATAGAATTTAATAAGTAATAAGTATAATTATGAGTCTTGAAAAAAATCTTTCATGGGAATTTTTAAAAAATTTAGCAGATGCTTTAGATTCATATAGAATCAGAGCACTCATTGACGCTAAAAGTGATATTTTAGAAGCGGGTGTATATAATGAAATACAATATGAAAGTATCCTCTATAAAATGCTAGATGAAGAGAGATTAAAATTCTCTCTATTTAATTTTTTAAAAAATAATTCTGAAAGCAATTTAGAAACTTTAAGAAAATTTTCTCAAATAAACTCTATTAATTTAAATAAAACCTTGAGCTTATTTGAATTACTTAGAAATGAAAAATTACTAATTGTAGAAGATTTATATGATAAAGAAAAAGGAGACGAAGCTAATCCAGAAAAACTTATATTCAAAGACTTCTCAATCAAAGTTTTAGAAGGAGACATTTCAAAACTCAAACCTATTTATGAACCTGTAAAGGTTGTATTTGAATCTAAAACCTGTTCAGGTTGTGGATTATGTGCTGGAATCTGTCCAGTAAACTGTCTTCACATTTATAATGGTTTCGGAAAAATAGATGAAGAAAAATGTATTCGATGTGGATTATGCTATTTTGTTTGTCCTAGAACTTATTTACCTGTTAATGTTTTAAATATGGCACAAGAAAATGCTTCTGAAATTAAGGAATATAGTAAAGTTGGATATTATATTGAAGCATATTCCGCAAGAACAAAACTAAAAGAGATTTCTGATATATGTCAAGATGGAGGTATTTCAAGCACTTGTATTCATTATCTCCTAGAAAAGAATAAAATCGATTTTGCTATTGGCGCTAAAATGAGTAATACTTTATGGCGCCCTGAACCTCTTTTAATTAAAAATAAGGAAGATATCCTCTCCTCAGCAGGTACTAAATACGTGAACAATCCTAACTTACAATTGCTAAATGAAAACGAGCTTAATGGAAAAAAAATCGCAGTTGTAGGTGTTCCCTGCCAAATGCAGGCACTTCTGAAATCAAATATTTATAACATAGGATTTCCATCAATAAATAATGTAGAATATCGAATAGGAATCTTTTGTATGGAGTCTTTTTCTTATGAATCCCTTCTTAATATCTGTAAGAAATTAGAAGTTGATATCAATAATGCTAAAAAGATGGATATCAATAAGGGGAAATTCTTTGTTTATACCCAGAAAGATGAAGAATTAAATATCCCTATAAAAGAAATTTCACATTTAGCTCGAGAAGACTGTGAAATTTGCTATGATTTAACTTCTGAATCAGCAGATCTTTCAATTGGATCTATAGGTTCTCCTTCAGGATGGAATACAGTACTCATTAGAACTGAAAAAGGTAAGGAATTATACAATGAGTTAATTAAACAAAAATTAATTGAGTCTAAACCGATTACAGACGTGAAACCCGGTCTACCTCTATTAGAAAAAATTGCTAATTCCAAAAAGACTAAGAGTAAAAAACATATAAATTCAAAATTAGAAGAAAATCAGAGAGTTCCAATTTATTAGACTTTCAAGTTTTAAGAAAATTATGATTACTCTGACTTCTTCTCAAGGAAAACCAAAAATTTAATATTAAATTCTGTATTTACTAACATTAAATCAATAAAGAAAACACAAAATTAATTAATTGAGTTAATATGAGTTCTTTCTCTGCTGTTCGACCAAAAAATTTTCGTGAAAAGGTGTTTTTTCGCAAATTAAGAACACAAGTAGACGGAAATGCTAAAGTTGAACATGGGTTAACACAAATTAGAGGCATAGGTAGAAGATTCTCACAAGCTATTGTTAGAGTAGCAGGAATAGATCCAAATCTTAGAATTGGAGCAATTGCCGAAAAAGATCTAAACAGAATTGAAGAGATAATTATAAATCCTGTTGAAAATGGCGTTCCAAATTGGATGGTGAATCGACCAAAAGACTTACGAACTGGTGAAGATCTTCATATAATTGGAAATAAATTGGAGATCACCGTTAGGAGGGATGTCGACAGAATGAAAAAGATCAAGAGTTATAAAGGTGTTCGACATCACTTAAGATTAAAAGTACGTGGTCAAAGAACAAAAAGTACTGGTCGTCATGGTTTAGTCGTCGGTGTTATGAGAAGAAAAAAAGGTCAACAAGTAAAATAATAATAAATTAATAAAGGTGAAAATATGGGAGATCCAAGACGGTTAAAGAAGAAATTTAAAAAACCAAAACATCCATTTCAAAAAGATCGAATTATGGAAGAACTCGAATTCCTCGGTAGATATGGGCTTAGAAATAAGCGAGAATACTGGAAAATGCGTACAATGTTAGGAAATTGGCGTAATCTGGCACGACAATCAAGAACATTATCTGATGAACGTGCTAAGGAAGTACAACAGACTTTAATACAGAAATTAAACCGGTTGGGTATTATAGGAGCAGAAGCAGAGTTTGAAGATGTACTTCTTCTTTCAACAGAAGATGTCTTAAAAAGAAGACTCCAAACGCTTGTATATGAGAGAGGACTTGCAAGTACCATATATCAAGCAAGACAATATATTACTCACGGGCATATTCAAGTAGGCGGAAAGAAAATAAATGCTCCTTCCTATATTGTTAAAAGAGATGAAGAAGAACTTATTGACTTCACTCCAAAAAGTCCATTATCCGCAGTAAAAGAAAAAAGCTAAATCGTAAATCTCTTCATTCGACTCTTATGATTTTTATTATGATCTTAAGTAATTTATTAAAGATGAGTAATTTTCATGAAAAAAATTATAAAAATTTTATAAACAAAAAAAAAGAAATTAGAATTTTCTTCTCTTTTTTAGATAAAATCCAATAGATACAATAGAAACAATTGTACAAATAATCAATGAACTATATCCAGGAATTGTAGAACCACATACCTCTATCAGATTATCACCAATATTATAGTCTAGATCCCATGAATAACCTATCGCATCAATGTAATTAACTCCGGTAGATAAAGATTGACTAGAAAATCGGAAATGATCCATTTCAACTGGAGTACCATAAAAACTACAATTTCCTTTAGATACACCATCAATAAATATTTCATATTCACCTTTAGTACAATTGAAATCAAATCTAATATGAATCCAAGAATCCACTGAATAAGTTGTGGGTATAGGTAGATCTTTCACTAATCCATCAAAATAGCTAAATTCACCATTATCACCCAAAGCAACGTTTAAATAATCAGTTGAGCCACCCCCATCTGAGAGACGGATGCTGAATCCATGATCTGTCTGTTTAGCTCTTACCCAGAATTCAATTGTTCCTACAATTGTTGGACTAATATCCTGTTCCATAATTGTATACAATGTAGTTGTATCGTTGAATTCGATAATTTTATGATGAGCTCCCTCTGATGCAATAACATTAATTGTACCACCAGTTTCATCTACAGTCCATTCGTCTGGATCACTTCCTAAATCATCATTGGTAAAACTGTATGTCCCGGGATAAGATCCGCACCCAGAAGTCGCATGAACATTAGAGATAAAGAGGAAGATTAAGAATAAAAAACAGAAGAAAGAAAAAACTTTATTAATTGAGTTCCTTTTTTCCATTGAATTCATACATATATGACAATAATAAAATATATAAACATATCTTTTTTAACATTTAGATATGATTTCATAGGGAATTCACAAAAGGAAGTTATGATTTCGTCGATCTTTTTAAGTTAACACACTTCTTATCAATCTATTTATAATCTCAATTTTATTTTTGATATTAAATCAAAAAACTTATTTTTTATAGACAAATACCATTTACATTAAACAAAGGTAATTAAAAAAATGAGTAAACGTGAAGAAATGAAATGGGCTATTGTCCATATTTTCAGCTCATATAACAACACAATAGTAACAGCAACGGATTTAAGTGGTGCCGAGACGTTTGCAAAATGTAGTGGCGGTATGGTAGTCAAATCTATTACAGTTTCTGTGGTGTAGACTCAAGCCGACCGTGACGAAAGTAACCCGTATGCGGCTATATGAGGATTCGGCTCGACTCCTCAAGTCAGGCAATGCGGGTTCAGAGTTGCAAACGATCTTCGTGATAAAGGGGTTAGAGGCATCCATATAAAAGTCAGAGCTCCCGGTGGAAATAAATCCCAAACTCCCGGTCCAGGAGCACAAGCTTGTATTCGAGCTTTGGCTCGCGCCGGATTAAAAGTAGGAAGAATTGAAGAAGTAACTCCTAAATCGCACGACCACTGTAGGCGCAAGGGCGGGCATAGAGGGAGACGTGTTTGAATTAGGACATCCCATTCGCTAATATAGCAGAAAAATTTATCCACAATCCTTTATTCTCTATTAAGAAATCTTTTTGCAAATTTTTCTTTCTGTCTCTATCTCATAAATATTACTCCTATTACAATTAAAATGATGACAATTAGGATGCAAAATATGCCAAATACCATTTCTTCATGTTCTACTAAATCTTTTTTTTTTTCCACACTTAGTTCCTCACCACAATTTGAGCAATGTGAGGGAGGCTTTCTAAATACATAATCTCTATAGGGGCTATACTTCAGATAGATTTTCTTTCCACATTTTGGACATCTTGGCTGAAGCATACCTTTTTTATTTGAGCTCATTTTGATATTTCAAACTCTGTTTGGATTCCTAATTCTTCACATGTACTAAACAATATATAAACTTAATCAACGAGAAGGTTAAAAAAAAATAGATTTTAAAGTTTCAAGAGTTTTATAAATTAGATTGCTTCCATATATTATCAAGAGTATCAGATACGTTCTTATCTAACTTTTTTACTAACTTAGCTGGGGGAACACCCATTTCCTGTGCCCATTTTACCATTAAACTTTTTGGTTTTAGCCATTGAAGACCACTTCCCCACGCAAGTGATATTTCTACACTTACATATGTCATAGAATCTATCGCATTATATCCTAATGCTAGTTTGTACGTCTCACCCCATGATGTACCAGTTGCTTTATGTTTTATTGTCATAATACCAAATTGGTGATTATCTGTAATTTGCTTTTCTTTTACTGTTCCTCGATTACCTCCCCAAAAAGTTAAAGTTCTACTCCAAACCTCATTTAAGGGTAAAGGAATTTTATAAGAACAAAATTTACTTCCCATTAGGTCGACCTCATGGAATTGATTTTAATTTAAATTATATCCAATGTTATAAAAATCTAACTTATAATTGAAATCTTTAGAATTGGAAAAATTCATTCAAATAATGGGAAATTACAAGACTATAAGGCTATTTCTTCTTAAGCATTTACCATATTGATATACACAATGAAATTTCAAGATCCTATACGGTTATAACTTAATATAAAAGAATTTTCATCCCATATTTTTTTGTCTGTGTGGTTAATATTTATTATAAAATAAAGGAATGTAAAAAAGACTTTTACTTGTTTCATTAAAAAATTCGAATAATCCTCTTTTTATCTTAGCCTATTGGATAATCACAAAGAATCATCTTCTCTTCCTTATAAATGAATTTAAAGATAAACTTATCTTTACCATCGCAAAAAAATATATTAGTGAAATGTTTTTAAATACTTAAAGAGATATTTTAAGAGATAATTAAAATAAACAATTCAAGTAATCTTACATGAGCGAAGAAGAAAAGTTCAATTCAATAATACAAGAAATTAAAGATATATATGTATATTTGACACAAGGAGAACCAACTCCAGATGATGAGATCACAGCTCGGGAAAAATTAATTAATCAGATTCAAACTCTAAAATCTGTAAAAACATTTAATGTCGAAGCGAATTTAGCTCTATTTGAAGATACTTTAAATAAATTAGATAGCTGGGATACATTAGAACTTTGGTTTTTAGAATCTGAATTACCAAATAATATTGAAAAAATTATCAAAATTAGTGATGATCTGCCTGAATTTGAAGTTAAAGCAGATACCGAAGAGTCTCCCACAGCTCATTTGCATGAAGATTTAGAAACCGCCAGTTTTGACATAGATCAGATTGTAGACAAAGTTTCAGAACAATTTAAAGGCGAGATAGACGATTTAAAACACAAAATTGATGTTCTTAAAATAGAATTAGAGAAGAAAGATGAATCACTCCAGCAAGTTTCTCATAATCGAGTTATCAAAAAAATTACTCCTAAGAAGGATGTGAAATTACCTCCTCCAAAAATTAAAATTCCGGTTATTAAAAAACCTGGTCAACCTCCTCAAATTAAAGCACCAAGCAAACATGAAGCTGAAAAACCTAAAAAAGCAATTGGAATTAAATCAATTGAGGATGTCCAGACAAGAATTGAACAATCATTAGAAAAACAAAAGATTTCTCCTAGTCTTGAGCAAATTCCTGAAATTAAAGAGGAGCATTTTGGGGAATTACAGGAAGAAGAAATAATTACTGAAATTCCAGAAGAATTTGAGTCTATTTTAGATATTCTTGAAGAATCTGAAGGTCCATCAGAAACACAAGAACAACCCATTTTTACAGAAATGCCGGAAAAACCTAAGAAAAGAACTCTTGTTCCAGAAATAATAGAAGTTGAAACTATAGAAGAAGAAAAGAAAGTACCATTTACTATCGAAGATACTGAAATTATTGAAGAACCTGAGATTAGAGAGCCTGTTTTAGTTGAAAAACCTCCTATTAAAGAGCCTGAATATATTGAAAAACCACCTATTATAGAAAAACCTAAAGTTACAGAAGTAAGTATAGAAGAAATTGAGGCAGAAGAAATTCGTTCAACTGGAACTGAATTATTTAACGTATTTTCTTCAGTTGGAGAAAAATCAACTGAAAAGATGCCAACTTTAGATGAGGCTTTTACTCCGAAGACAGCAAAAGCGAAGAAGAAGAAAAAGGGTGAAAAAGGTGATACTATGCCTTTTGTTGGATTTGATGATTCTAAACCAGAAATTAGTAGTTACCCTGAACCTGAAACAGAAATTGAGGAAGAATTGCCTTCTGATAAAGATTCCTTATACCAGGAATTAATTGCTCTTGAGGGTAAACGTTATTCATTAGAGAAAACATTTAAAGAAGTAGAAAAGTCTTATAGCACAGGTTCTATTGATGATGATGAATACAAAAATCAGAGTGACGAACTAAGAGGAAGATTAAATGGTATAACTTCGAAAATTAACAAAATAAGACGTGTTATTTCTAGTATATAATTTAGAGAATATTCATTTATTTTTTATTTTGAAAATAGGTGGCATTATAAGTTTATGTTGCGCTGATTTCATCATATCCTTTATCTTTTTCACATTTTCTTGGTTTAAGTCATTTAAAGCTAAATCATTATCAATCCTATATATAGTTTCATCTAAAACCTCATAAGTCAAACCGATTTCGTCTTCATCAGTTTGACCTTCCCATAATCCCGCACTTGGTGGTTTTTTTATGATTTCTTCTGGAATTTTGAGAATTTTAGCGATTTCTCTTACTTCACACTTATAAAGATCTCCAATTGGTTCAATGTCAACTCCACCATCGCCATATTTAGTAAAGTATCCAATAGCTATTTCCGTTCTATTGCTGGTACCTGCAACTAGAAATTCTCCCAAAGATTGGCCAATGAAATAGATAGTTATCATCCTTAATCTTGGTTTTAAATTTGCTATTGCTAAACTATTAGATTCAATTAATGAAGAAGATTTTTTCATAAATTCATTATAAATGTCTGTTAAATCAAATACGATAAATTTAATTCCTAAATTTTCAGTTAAAGTTGTAGCATCCTTCAAGTCTAGGGGATTCGATGAACAGGGTAATCCTAGCCCTATCACATTTTCCTTACCAAGAGCTTCAACACATAAGGTCGTTGTGAGAGCGCTATCAATCCCTCCACTAATTCCTACGACCACTGCATTAACTTTTGCTGAACTTACGTAATCTTTAATCCATTCTTGTATTTCTGATATAGTTTTTTTATAATCGAGTTTTCGCATAATTTTAACTCTCATTACTATTATGTAATTATCTTTTTTGCATAAACTTAAAAGATAGGATTATAATAAAAATTTTATAACTATAAAATTAAAAAAACAAACTTAACTTTATCTAATAGAAGTAATTTATTTTTTAAAGAATTGATGCAAAATGAGTGAAGAATTTAAAGCAATAGTGGATTCTTCTTTCGATAATGGAACACCATTATGGATTTATACTCAGGATTATATTTATGGTATGGTACCAACTGTTAGTGATAAATGGTTAGAAGTATCTTATACTTTTGAAGATCCTGACGAGCCTTTAATGAAAGGAGAAAAAAGTCCCGATTTTGCTTATCAATTAATGATGGAAGAAATTTCAAAAGGTCTTACTTTTTATGTTCAAGATTTAAAAGTACCTCTATTAAAAGAATTCGCTGGAGGAACCGGAAAGTCTGGGGCTGATTTAATTAACGTTGTAATTGCAGAATTAGTTAATAGTACATCAAAGTATACAAGTAATGCTGATTTTATTATTAAAAGCAAAAATGAGCTTGGAAAACTAAAAGAAAAAGTATAATTCTGTGTTTAAATATATAATCCACGTCGTTGTGGATGTTTCTTGGAAAATTCTTTATCAATACGCCGTCCTAGTGCTGGACCTATATTTGGATCACGATCGTTTATTAATTTTTTAAAATAGTCGCCATGTTCTTGTGAATATTTTTCTATACCTGATGCTACTATATTTTGATTGTTTTTAATAGGAACAACCATACCAAATAGACGTAGCATATCATTTGGTGACATCTTTTTTCCAATCTTTTCTTCAATATCCTTATCCAAATTTCTCACGACAGTTCCCATACTTAAAGCAGAATAAGCACTTAATTGTTTTGACTTTAACCAAAAAGTATTAGGTTTTTTTGCTATAAAAGTATCTAAATTGCCGTGTTTATCATCTGAACCTATGACTCTCCAATCCTTTCTATCTTTATCATATTCTTTTTTCATTTTTTTAACTACTGAGCTGATTGGAGCTACTCCGTAATAATCCTTTTCTTCCTCTTTATCACTAGTCATAGTATCCTATTATATTAAGGTAATTTAACTATAAAAAGATAAACAAAATATAGTATAAACAATAAAATATTTTAAATTGAAAATTTTAGATGTAATACAAAAGAATCATCTAATTGTAGAAAGTGGAAAAACAAAATCAATTTGAAAAATTTAAGGAATTCATTGAGCAGTTTGATAAATATATAGAAACTAAGGATTTTTTAGAAATACATAAATTTTTTCCGTTAATTGATAGTTTTGAAGAAAAATTTTTAAATGGATATAATAAACGGAAAATAGAGGGTGCTTTTTATACAAATAGAAAGATATCAAATTTTATCTTTACAGAAACAGTTATTTGCTTAATTAATAAAAAATTAAATCAGAATAATCAGAAAACAAAAAAGGTACACAACCTAAATGAAATCCTTAAATATGATCAAACTCTCAAGCATAAGATAATACAAATACTATTAAACATTACAATTTGTGATCCAGCGTGTGGAGCAGGTGGTTTTCTCTTAAGTGCCGCGGAAATCATATATGATACAATTCTCAAACTAAACTATCACTCATCAAACACTCAAATTAAAAATCAAATACTAGCCAACTTATACGGATTTGACATTAATCAATATGCAATTAAATTATGCTTTTTAAACCTTCTAAAATGGTATAGTAACGAGAGAATAACAAGAATGGAAAGTATAATATCGATCCTAAAATCTAATTTACAAATACAAAATAGTATAACCACTCCAAAATTTCCAAAATTTGATATAATTATTGGCAATCCTCCTTATGGAAATATATTAAATCAAAGAGAAAAAGAAATTCTTAAAAAAGAAAATATTTTTTATAAAGATGTTTACTGCACTTTTTTGATAAAGGCTTTAAAATGGAGCAATGAATTCATCGGTTTCTTAGTTCCAAAAAGTTTCCTTTTAAGGCAAGGTTATATTAAATTTAGGAATAATTTCCTTTCTAAAGCAAATGTTATTCAAATTTATGATATTGGTTCTAAAATGTTCAAAAATGCTACAAACGAAGTTCAAATAATAATATATGAAAACAAAAAAAATCATGTTAAACAAGATTTAACTATTTATGATTATCCTAGAACTAAGAATATTACCTACACAAATCAAGACTTTGATTCCTTAAAGGTTTGTTTCAACTTAGATTGTCCATTATCTCTAAAATCTAAAAAATTATACGTCTATACTTTTAATAAGAGATGCCCATACTGTAATTCAAATACATATGAATTAAATCGGATTAGAATTAAACCAAAAGAGAGAATTTATCAAATAATTAAAAAAATAGAAAAATCCGGAGATTTAAATTATCTAAATCCTTTAGATTATCCAAAAATGATTAGAGGCGAAGAAGAGATTGGTTTAAATGAAGTTAAAAGAAAATTAAGAAAAGATATAACAGGTTCTTGCTTTTTTATAGGTGCTAGAAACGATTTCAATTATTATATCCTCAAAAAAAATAAATCTTTTAATATTGAAGAATTAGATCCTAAAATCTTGAAAGGTAATAATTATGAATACTATAAGAACCCAAAATTGTTAATAAAACATAATAATATTATCCCTGAGGCAATCTATACTGAAGATGATGTTTGCTTTACATCGTCAATTTACTCTTTGCTACATGATGATACTGGTGAATTGAAATATTTATGCGCTACTTTTAATTCAATCCTAATTCAATTTTATTGTATTTACGCGATTAATAATCAGAAAGATACAACCATTAATTTAAATCAATACATGATCAGACACTTACCTATTATTAAACCTGACAAAATAATTAAAAATAATATCATCAAGAACGTGGATCTAATTGGTTCTTTACTGCTAAAGGATAAAGGAATTTCTCTAAATAAATATTATCAGGTATTAAGAGAAATCGATAATATTGTGTTTAAATTATATTCAATATCAACAAGTGAGAAAAACCTGATTATCTCAAATATAAAAAATCAGATTAAACATTTTGGAACTATTTATGGGAAATAAATAGTTCATTCGTGTGTTTGTTTAAAATGAAAATTACATTTATTATTACCTAAACCTATATACTCACTTCTTTCTAAATTTATTTTTGGGTTAAAATCATTTACAATAGCTGCATAAAAAGGAATACACATATCTTTACAAATTAAGGGGATTTTTTCTTGTCGTTCAGGATTTCTATCCATTATTGCTTTATAGGGGCACTTTTTTATTTCAATATTTGCTTCAAATTCAGAGATTTTATTGATTGAATATTTCCAATCCTCAATAGACCAACGGAATGTAAGAATTTCAATTAAATCATTTAGATCATTGTTTTCAATATCTAAATATTTCTTAATTCTTCTGAAAATTATTTCCATCAGCTTGATCCAGACATTTGTATCTATTCTTAGGGCTGTTTCCCACCCTACTTCTTTTTCGGTTTCTAGCATCCATAAACCATCTAAAGTAAAGAAATTTTTTTGAAAATAAAACAATTTATCTGCATCACTAACTT
>JAEOTW010000075.1 GCA_016839655.1 Promethearchaeota archaeon
TCAAAATGGTAAATCGATGCAGATGGGCAGGAAATGACGAACAAATGATCTCTTACCATGATCTTGAATGGGGTAGTCCAGTACATGATGATCAGCTTCTCTTTGAGTTTTTAATTTTAGAAGGTGCGCAAGCGGGTTTAAGCTGGAGTACAATTCTAAAAAAGCGTGAAAATTATAGGAAAGCATTCGATGACTTCAATTATAACAAAATTGCGAAGTACACTGAACAGAGGGTTGAAAAACTTATGGAAAATGAAGGCATTATTAGGAATAGACTTAAGATTGAAGCTGTTATTACAAACGCTAAAGCTTTTTTAAACGTTCAGAAAGAGTTCGGTTCATTTGACAAATATATATGGAAATTTGTTAATTATAAAACAATTGATAATAAGTTTAAAGAACTTTCAGAACTTCCGTCAAAGACTGAAGGATCAGAACAGATGAGTAAAGATTTAAAGAAACGAGGATTCAAGTTTGTTGGTCCCACAATATGCTACGCTTTTATGCAAGCCGTAGGAATGGTAAATGATCACGTTCAAAACTGTTATAGATATGAGGAAGTAAATTCATTCATAAAATGATTCTTTTTTTATTCTTTTCCATCCTTTTTCAAAATTTTAAGATAAAAGTGTATTGGGAATTATTGAGAATTTAATAAGAACATTTTTATTCTTTTAAAGAAGAATGTAAGGTGAATAATGAGGTGCGAAGGATGCCTTCACCAAGAAAATTTGTACATGTGCTTCTTCACAGATAAGAATAAAGAAGTGTATTTATGTGCCAAATGCCTTGGTAAGATGCTATTAGAGGATCCTTCACCAGCAATATATAATATGAGCAAGCTTGCTTATACTTGGAAAAAAACAGATTAAAAAAATTAAAGTAATGGTTTTAAATCAGATAAGGTTCCTTTAAATGTGGGTTCTGGAATTTCAGGGCCTAATTTTTTATTATTATTGGTTATAAGAAAAGTTTTCATTCCTAACTTTCCAGCTATTATATCGTGATCCTCATCACCGATCATTAAACAATTTTCGGCACTATAACCAAGTCTATTAACAATCTGTTCATAGTATATTAAATGTATTAAAGATTTGGTGGCACAACTGTTTTCAATGCTGGTTATTAAACGGTAAGGAAAATCAGCTACATCAGCCCATTCAAGACGTTGTTCAATAGCAGTTCTTGGCAGAACTGGCATTGTAGCAATTACTAAATCATATCCTTTATCGAATGCTGCTTGAACAACCTCTCTTGCCTCAGGTTTTCGTCGAGCACAATGTTTCAATTTTTGAAATCTATTTTTATAGAAATCGTCAAAGTAGGGTTCAATCTCTTCACGAGAATACCCTTCTATGGGAAAGAAGTGTTTTGCATATACTTCTTCGTTTGTAATATGACCATTATTTCTTTCAACGGCTTTAGAAGCCTTAAGTATCTTTGAAATAAACTTTCTTGGAGCTATGTTTAAAGTGGCAACACTTTCTGCGAGAAGGTTCAAATATTGAGGGATAAACTTATCTAGATCTATTTCTAGAAGTGTTTTATCGAGATCAAAAAGAATCGCTTTAATATTATCATCCAATCTTTCGGTCATCTTCTTAATATAATCGCTGCTTTTTGTATAATAATTATAATAAAAATTGAGGTTATTTACTTTTTGACAATTTAATAATTTTGACTCAAACGTACGAACAATTCCAACAAATTCTCCAAAACGTTAACATTATTGAGAAAATTCCTAGGAGTCTAGCTAAAATACTTAAATCCATAAGTCTTAACAAATAATAATAAAAAATTTTTATAAAAGTCTATCTTTTAATAAATAAAATTAAGAAAATAATTAACATTATATCTGTTTGGATTTGGCAAAGCTAGAATTAAATGATTTAAATAACGGTTCGGTATTTATCGGAGATAAATTAAATATTAGGGCGCTATATAATTTCGAAGAAGACTCTGAAATTTTATGGAGCGGTGTTGGATTAATAACAAATCCTCCATGCAATAAGGAACTCCAAGTTTCAAAGGAAGAAATATTCTCAAAAGGGCATTTTGAATCGGGTGAGTATATTCGTGAAAAATCTCTTCTAATAAAGAGTAATGTTGTTCCAACAATAAAAAATAGAAATCTAAATTATCATCTAAAGCTTATTTTAAGACAACCAAATCCAATTAATCCAGAGGATGATTTGATCGTTAATAAAACTCATAACATTGAAATAAAAGCTAGAAATGCAGGTTTTGGGGTGAAGACACCAAATCCAATTTCATTTTCAATTTCTGGATTAAATATCCTTTTAACTAAAGATGTTTTTAAACCAGGAGAAACAATCAAGATAGGGTATACATCAGAAGAACTGAAACAACTTGAAGTAAGATTACTTCAAAACTCGAATTTGGTTTGTTATTGTGAAGCATATGGCCAAAATTGTAGAAAAGTAGAAGAACTCCCACCTGCAATTGCCGGAGATGTAAAAACTCAAAATTTTGAAAAAGATTTTGTGCTATTAAAAGTCCCTGAAGTAGCTGAACCCAGTCATGATTATTTATGGTCTCCATCAGAAAAAGAATATTGGGGTTTTAAGTATGGAGATTACACAAAATGGAGCCTCCTTGTACTTGGAAAAAAGAAACCTGAATTTGGGCAAGAAATGATTAAACTAGAAGTGCCAATTACTATTACGAGAGGTCCCATTTCAGAAAAAAAGGGGGCTGTAGATTTATTTGCAGAAGGTACTGGTGGTGCTTCTTCTGTATTCGATGGACTCTCAAAATTTCAAAAAACCTATAAAGTAATCTCAATAGATTCTGATATCGATAAATACATTTTAAGAATAAAAAACATATCAAAAGAAGATCTTAAAGGAGTTTCTGTTAATATCACAGGACTTCAAGAAGGATTATTCGAGACTAGTCCTCATTTAACTGGTTTTAATACATGGAAAAAAGGAGAAGAGAAAGAAATTATCTATAAGTCTAAACAAAATATTACTGCTTTAATCTCGATTTTGGAAGATAATAGTCAACAAAGAATTCGGATTCAATCTCCTGTCTCAGAGGCTAGTTTTTTTTGATTTGGATCAATTTTTTTCGCATTGGTTGAAATATTTCTTTTTGAATTAAATTGAGAATTGTTTCGGCATCATTTACTCGAATTTCTTTCATTTTATCATACAAGGATAAAACAAGGAAATTATCTGTATTTTTTTCTTTCATTATCTTCACAGCTTTATTTATCATTATATGTTCTTCTGAAGTAAGTTTTTTTGTATGATTTACCAATTTTAATGGGGAAATTAAGGATATATGAAGATGAGCATCAAGAAGGTCCCCCATCCCTTTAAATTGAGTTATATCTCCATTAAAATCTACAAATAAATGTCCAAATTTTTCTTCGATATCGTACAATAGAGCATTCAATGAATTCAAAAAATCTTGAGAAGGATTCTTCGCCATTATCAGAATTATCCTAATGTTTTTATAATCTGACATTAAAATTTTTGAATTCTGGTAATCCAACTTGAGACTTCGAGTTTGTTCTTCCGCTTCTGTTAATTCAATTCCAAAAGCGCGTACAGCTTGTAAGAATCCAGATATCAATGCACTATCTATATTCTTACCTTTAAAAAATTGTTCATAGACAGTTAATCCAGAATTTTTCTCAGAGAGAATAACATTATGTAGACTTAATGCATCTGTGAATTTATTATACTTTTTTTGTTTATTTGCAACTAGAATCCTTCTTTTTCTCTTTACTAAAACATATCCTGAGATACTCACCACCAAAATAATAAAAACCGAAAATAAAATCTCTAAAATAATATTGAGTGGTATTCTAAAGGGAATAATAATTGAAAATTTTTGAGTTTTTGTACCTGCATCACTATTATTGAACCAAAATAAGTACGCTTTATATGTTCCTGGAACTGGATTTTGGGAGATATTAAAAGAAAATAAAGTTTCTTGAGATAGAACTTGTTTTGTTTCTCTAAATTCTTCATAACCTAATGCATCAATCAATACATAAGTTATATGCCCTTGAATAATAGGTGTTATAACTGAGAATTTTAATGTTTGCAATGGCTCGAACTCTGTTTTTTGAATATTTAAAGAAAAATCTATATCAGGAGAATAAGCATAGATTAACCAAGTGGCATCCTCTTTTATCGTATTATTCGAAATGAAAATATAGTTTTCAGTATAGTTAAGATCTAAGTTGTGGGTAATATCAAGTCCATCTCTATAAACTGAAAGATTATACCAACTTTTTGGGTAGCAAAATTTTATTGAATAGCTTGGAGATACTCTTATAAATTCAGGACTAATAGTCCATTTATTTTCCACATTTTCCCTTATTAATACTGAACCTTCCGAGAAAAGTAAATGGTTAAGAGCAATATTATATTTAAAATTCATTTCTAAACTTAATGATAAATTATTTCTAATAACAATATTCAACATAACTCCAGATACAAAGAAATCAAGATTCTCAACAGAAAGCATTCCATTTCCTAGTTCCATTCCGTCTGTTATAAAATATGTTTTTTCTCCAATTTTAGCCGTCATGTTAATTTCAGATGGAAAATATGTTCGATTGACTTTCTGTTTTATCCTATGGAGAAACACATCTCCAGTCCTATTCTGCCATTCATCTAAAATATCATCATACTTACACATAGATAATTTTGATGTTGGATTATCATTATTAATATACCAGTAATATCTATCATTCCAGCTTATTCCTGTTCCATCAAGCACTAAACAATATAATCCTGAAGATAAATAGACTGGAGATTGAAATGATTGCTTATTCCATTGAGGGATTCCTTCTGTCATATTTATTATTATGGGCATACTGTAAATTACTCCATTAGGTCTGCTAAGATTGGAATCCCATCCCTCTATTCGAATATATACGGGTACGGGGGATGTAGTTTTAATCGTTTTATACCCAAATATCTCTACCGAATAGACTAATGTAGGTTCAGTAATATTCATTTGCATCCCTAAAATCTCAATGTTATTACCTCTTATAGTCTCGAATCCAGTTGCCTCTTCTTCAATTATCTTTATTTCAGAATTCATCTTAATACTAGTAAAATTAAGGTCTATATCGGTTAATGTCCAATTTGGAGAAGGGAGATCAATAAGTACTGAAGGAGAATTTTCCTTTATACCATAAATTTCTGAAAACTCAATCATTTGAAAATCTGAAGAAATTACTAAAGAATCACTGTTTTCCTGAGCATAGCAATAGCTAATATTATGAATTAGGCTAATTACAAAAACAGCTGATATAAAAATAATATATTTTTTCCTTGTTATCTCCAAGATTCTTATACCATCTAAAACATGAAAAACACTATTTATATAATTTTGTCTATTTTTATCCTTTTGTCAAAATCATTTCTAACAGAAATTTTAAAAGTTTAGAGAATAAAAGAGATTTAATCATAGGTACTATATTTAGTTTATTTCGGAAACCAATTTGTGATTATAATATTTTCTTAAAATTAATCTTAGAATATCTTCGAAACAATCTAGGATTCCTTGTCCTTTTAACGCACTGGTACATCTGTTGTCAATATTCTTGTATTTATGGTATCTTATATTTTTTAGAAAATCTACAGGGTTAAATTTGTCATCTAAATCTTGTTTATTAAAAGCAATAATAATTGGAAGATCATCAATAGAATCATTGAAATAAGACATTAATTCTTGCCATGAGATTAAATTCCTTTCATACACATCTTCCTGTGAATCTATAACGAAGATTACTCCATCCACTGCCCTTAAGGTTATAGGTCGTGTTATAAAATAGAAATCCTGCCCTGTAGTAGTATATATGTGGATTTTTAGAGCCCATTCTTGGTTTTGGAATGTGACTGTTCCATAATCAAAAAATAATGTTCTATTTACAGTACTTTCTATACTATGAATCTCTTCTTCTTTTCCAAATTGTGAGAATAAGGCCTTAATTGAAGTGGTTTTACCCGAAAGCGCAGGTCCAAAATATACTATTTTTATGCTTATTGTTTTTTGAGAATGATCTATAATCAATATTAAACCAACGCAATATCTATTTAATTGATAATTCAAAAATAGATTTAAAAAAACCAATATTTTTATTATAAGAAAATCAAAAATAAAGTTTTATAGTTCTAAAGTTTTAAATCTTAAATACAATTGCTCAATAATTGTATTAAATGCCTTAACTACTCCTTGCCCTGTTTTTGCGGATGTGAAAAAAAATTTTAAAAAATTATGTTCCTCAACAAGGTTTTGGATTTTTGATAGATTTATACTATTTTCATCCACTAAATCAACTTTATTAGCAAATAAAACAATAGGAATATTTCCACAATTTTCTTCTACTACTTCATACCAATTCTTTATATGCGTAAAGCTATTTTGACCAAGTGCATTTTCTTCAAGACTATATACTATAATCGCTGCTTTACTCTCTTTATAAAATAGGTGATGGAGAAAATTGAAATCATCTTGACCTGCTATATCCCAAAATACTAATTTAACCTTATCTCCATTAAATTCCTTGTTATATTTTGAAAATTGCGCTCCAATAGTTTTTACATAATCCTTTTCAAATGTTCCTTTCGTGAATTTTTTAATTAAGGATGTTTTGCCTACTGCTCCATCTCCAACTACTACTATCTTAAATCGA
>JAEOTW010000076.1 GCA_016839655.1 Promethearchaeota archaeon
AGTAGACTTTTGAGATATTTTCTGCTTGATCAGCGGGGAAAATAGTATATGAAAATAAATATGGCATATTTATCGCCTCTTAATAAAATGTAATTTTTAATATGGTTATACTAAGTTTTAGGTAAATGGGATTATCATACTTAGAAGTTTGTTATTTTTTAATTTTTTCATTATTGTCAAATTTTTCGAAATGTAGTTGAAAATTAATTTTAAATATACGCACTTTATCTTATTTATGACGTGATTTGACTATTTTGTAAAATCCGAAAGAGGAGCATAACGGATTATACCAAAACAGGTAAATCTAATAATAATTTGAAGTTAAAGCAAGTATCAATGAGCAGTGATGTTAGTTAACTTAAGGGAATTGTATTTACCAGCTATGATTTTCTCGATTCTTTTAGATTTTCAATTAGCTTTATACTTCTTATATTTATATTATAAACACCGGAAAGAAAGAATCGGGTTGAACAAATTCTTACTCAGTTTTTCCCATCTTTTTGGATTTGGAGCTACTTCTTATCTTTTCTTAGTTATCGGCTCACTTTACATCCAAGATATTCTTTTAGCTAGGCTTTTTATTAGAATTGGAGTCTCTATTTTACAAGTTGGGATATTAGCAGTTTTAATAAATTTAATGTCAAAACCCTTCCTCACTCTTGTAAGTTCGAAAGTGGTTGGAGTAATTTGTATCATTTCTGGGATAAGTGTAATCTATGTACTATTTTTATATGTAGATTTAATTGGTATTTTTCCTAGTATATTGATAGGTCTTATTGGTGGTGGGTATTTCCTATATTTTCAAACTAAATTAGTTAAGCTAACTTCAGGAACGGTACATTCACGGCTTCTAATAATTTTAATCGGTGAAATAATATTTCTAATCGGTATGCTCCATGGTTCAGGTTTGCCTAATATACCTGAACTATTTGAATTAAAAGACCTCCTATACTTAATTGGATGTTATACGGTTAATTTAGGTTTAATGATAATATTCTATGGAAATTTTAAATTCCCGGGTGTTCTTGAATTTAATTGGAAAAATAACTTATTAAAACTCTATATTGTTGATGCCCGGAATTTATTCGAGTTGTATTCATATGATTTTAGCAAAACAAGATCTCTCGATGATGAATCAGAACCCTCTCACAATACACAAGAGAACACTCAAATCAATTCAATAGGTGTTGCAGGAATTAGCGATGTGTTTGACGAAATAACAAAAACTTATCAGAATCGAATTAAAACTATTAAATACGGAGATTTTAGTATTCTCCTCGAGTATGAAGAAGACCCCAAATCTCAATTTTTATTTGTTCTTTTTGTTGATAAAAACATGAGAAGCTTACAATTATTCCTAAATAAAGTGAAAGATCAATTTCTTACTTTTTACGAAGGCTTACTTACTAACTATGATATCGTCGAGAAGTTTAGAGGAACAATTTTTTCCGGTTTTGATTTAGTATTACAAAAAATATTGGATTAATAAAAATAACTATAATTAAAAATAAAAAGAGAAAAGAAGTGCTTGGTCAAGATATCTACCCTCTTACAGGAACGTTAAGAGAACCGTTATTAATCATAGAATGGATCATGGTATTTTTAATTTCTGAGGTTGCTTTCCTCCTTTATATGAGAGTAAAGAATAAAGAGAAGAAATTGAGCAATGCTATTGAAAAGGCATATATTGTATTCCTTCTCTCTTACTCAATAATGGGGATCTTTTACATTTTTGGAGATTATTATATGGAGACCCATTTTTCTCGCTTAATCGTTTTTAATATCGGATATATCGTGAGAATGTTAATGGGGTTGTTTTTTATCTATCAGATTGAAAAATATCAAACAATCTTTAGGAAGTACGTGTTCTCTAAAATTTTCTTAGCATTTACTATCCTTTCTGTGGTTTTATTTATAACCGCAATTGAATTTACTCAATTTGCCTCGATAGTATTGTTTTGGATTCCTATATTTTCCATTTTTTTAATCTATACGATCAAACTTCTGAAGAAACCTAGTGAAACGCAGAAAATAGATAATTTAAAAGCAAAAATATACTTCTCAATATTAGGGGGGTTTTTAATTGGTTTAGGTTTTGGAGCTACGTCCGATCCCTTTTTGATTATGTTTGGTATGAGTCTTCGCATAGTTGGACAAATTTTTCAAATTATCGGTATCATTGTTCTAGCAATCTTTTTTACTAGTTTACCATCTTTATCTGAGCAAGAGTGGAAAAAAAATATCGATAAACTTTTTCTAATGAGAGCTTCTGGAGTTTGTATCTACTATAAATTTTTCAGAGATCAAACCAGTAAACACAACGAACAAAACATTTCCAGCGCAATAAATAC
>JAEOTW010000077.1 GCA_016839655.1 Promethearchaeota archaeon
ACAACAACCGCTTTGATGGCCGAAAAAGACTTGCCTATAATTCATAAACGCATTAGAAAGTTTACTGAAGCGTTCGAAAATCAATTTGGATCTTATCTAAAAAAATGGACTGGAGAAATCTCAATGTTTAAGGGAGCAGAAGTTATTATAAATAAAAATTTCCCTATTGATGTTGAAGGTCAAATTATTCGTGGTGTTAGAGGGAAGCTTACAGAATTTAGAAATAAATTGGAAACTATGATTCAGCCCACAGAAATTATTTCACTGATGCGAGAAATTACAGAGTTTATTTCACGATATCGAGCAATAGTTAATGAATATTACATTGATTATTATTTTGAAATTATAAAAATAGCTGAAGAAAAGATAACTTCTGCATAAATTTTTTTATTTATTCATATGTGATTTAATTAAATTTAAAGGGAGGAAATTTCCTTCTTTCCTTAAATTTTTGTTCTAAATCAATTTTTAATTCATTAAAAGGTTTTAAATTTCCTGAAAAAGCTGTTTCAGTTATTTTATTAATTTTAGGATCGACTAAGTTTTCTATTTGTTCTATTTTTCCTAAATTTCCCTCAGAAAGCATTGAAAGGAAGTAATCGTTTTGATATTTCTTGAATGTTAAAAATCGATATTTTTGAAAACCTAATTTAACTGCAATCCATCTAGGTGTGGCACCTGTATTTCCCTGAGTATTAGCTGCAATTGCTTCGATTTTTGCAGTGAGCATGGATTCCTTCATTTCTTTTTCTTCATCTGGATCTTCAAATTTCCCAAGAGATTCAAATTTCAAATTTTCTTCCCCAAGTAAGATCGATATTACTCCTATTGACATTGAGGATAATCCTAGATAGTCAATCCTAATTGAATCCTCTACATATGGTATT
The DNA here is from genome assembly GCA_016839655.1 of Promethearchaeota archaeon. Next base: position 888 of record JAEOTW010000077.1, read on the forward strand.
TCTTGATCTGTAAAAATATCTTGGAGTTGTACATATCGATCCAATATAAACTTAGTTCGTCTTCTAAATTCTAATTCAATATTACGCTTATCGTATTTATCTAATTGTTCAATATCTTTACCATTTACTAATTCAGAGAAATAGTTTGACATCTGTTCAAGGATCCATTTACCTTTCTTATCAGGAAACCTTCCATAAACAAGATAAATTATGTTATTTTTTTCATAAAATTGGCATTTTTCCTCTTTTTCTTTTTTTTCAGAAATGAGGCGCATTTTATCAAGTTCTCCTTCTAAAATACCGGTAGCTATGAAATCCAGATTATTTGTTAGTTCTAATAAAAAAGTATAGTTTTTATTACTACAGTAGAGTTGTGTTCTTTCAGTTGAGGTAATTCCCATTAATTTTATGTATTCTCCTTTCTTTAATTTTATTTTATCGCTATCTAATGATATAACTAAGGGTTTTTCCTTAACTTTTACCTTTGCTCCTAGCTTTGAGGATAAAGTTTTAGTTTTAGTCTTGAATTCTTTAGGTTGAGGTCTTTCAACCTTCTCTGTAGTTTTATCAAATAATATTGCCAAGAATTTCTTGCATTTAGGGCAGAGTTGGTCCTTTGGATATGGTTTTGACATTTTATATTCACAATATGGACATTCAATCTCCGCTTGCTTATCTTTTTGAGGGAAAAAAGTATTAGAAATTTTTACCAACTCGCCTGATAATTAAATAATATTAAAATAATGAAATTATAAATATTTATTTGCTATTGTCCTAAAAGCATTTAGAAACTGATTATTTTCTTCTTCAGTTCCAATAGTTACTCTTATATAGTTATATAACCCCGGTTTGCTAAAATGCCGAACTAAAATTTTCATATCTTTTAAGTCCCATACAAACTTTAATGTTTTAGATTTATCTTCAAATCTTACAAATATGAAATTAGCATCAGATGGTAACACACTAATTCCATCAAATTTATCTAACTCTTCAGAAAGTCTCTTTTTTTCTTCTAAAATCTTGTTATTATGTTTTAATATCTTATTGTTATGTTTGATACATGATAAAGCTGCGATATGTCCTAGATAGTTAGTATTATAAGGTAATTTTACTTTATTCATTTCTTTAATAATTTCAGCGTCTGCCAACGCATAACCAATCCTTAGAGAAGCAAGAGAAAATCCCTTTGAAAAAGAGCGATATACAATTAAATTTTTTGCCTTTTTTAATAACGGTAAGGATGTTTGGGTTGCAAAATCTGCATAAGATTCATCAACAACTACAATACCTGGAAAAGTACCACAGAGCTTCAATATTGTAGCATTTCCAACTGACTTTCCGTTTGGATCATTTGGTGAATTAATAAACATTAATTTTCCTTTCAGGGAATATGCATCATCGGGGATATAAAAGTCTTCATTCAGTTGAATTTCATTGATTTTAGCAGTATAAAGTGTTGCTAGTACTTTGTATAATCCATAAGAGGGATAATATATGACAACTTCATCTCCAGGGTCTATAAACACTTTAAAGATGATATCCAATATTTCGTCTGAACCATTTCCAATAAATATTGAATTTCGATTAGTAAGCGTATCTTTATCTCGCAATAAAACATTTAGGATCTCTTTTCGCAACTCAAAGGAAGTTGGATCAGGATAAAGCCGGATATCCTCATTTATTGCGTTCTTAATATCATTTAGAACTTCT
>JAEOTW010000078.1 GCA_016839655.1 Promethearchaeota archaeon
CTGGTTCTGGTTCTGGTTCAGGCTCTGGTTCATATACTGGTTCTGGTTCTGGTTCAGGCTCTGGTTCATATACTGGTTCTGGTTCTGGTTCATATACTTGTGTAGGAACATATGTAGGTACCAGTAGCGTTTCATATAATGGTTCAGGTTCGATTTCTTCCAATGGGCTTTTTGTTTTTGCTCCCAGTATTCTTTTTATCTCTTTTTCTATCATTTTCTCTTCAGTAATTTGAATAATATGGAATGGATTATTTTCTGGATTATTCAATTCAGAACCCAACAATATTGCTTTTAATTTTACTTTTTTATTATCTACTCTCAACTCTAGTGTGAAATTTCCAGGAGTATAAAAATCTATTCCATTTAATTTGTCCTCCTCTGAAGAATTCCAATGAATCAATTTTTCTCCAGCTCTGTATATTTTAAGATTACTTTTAGGAATAACTATTCTTGTTATTTTCAGTTTAGACTGATGTACTATCTTTCCTTGGAAGTTATGGGCTTTTGCTTTTTTAGTCGTCCATCTTAGATGAAAACCATCTGATTGTTTCCAAAAATAATATCCTAAAAATTGCCCTGATTCAAGTTTCGGACGCCCCTTAATGTCTGTTACAATCATAATTTTTACAAAATTGTTTTATTAAATATTTATAAATTAATGAAACAACTTGTTATTAAATATTACCATATAATCCTTAATTTTAAAACTAGAAGCTCGAAAATTAGCATATAAATCAGAGAGTAAATTAATTAAAATTAAAAAAAAAAGAGATTTCTTATCTCTATTTAATCCTTTACAAAATAAGCCCAGTAATGTATACCACTTTGAGGACTAACACCTCCCATAAAGACGCCATCACAATTTATGATTTTCCATCCTTCTTGAAGATGTTGATTTACTAGGTTTTCAAATTCATAAGGCTGGAAATCCTTTTTTGCTTGTTTTAATGGGTGGATATATGTCAATACTTTAAATTGAGTCATTTTTTTCCTCCTTGAATTATACTAACGTTTTAATAAAAAATTTAAAATTTCTATATAAATTTAATTAATAAATTTTGAGTAATAATATTGGAAAATTCATAATAATATATTTTAGAATAATCTTCTAAAGATTTATCAATATTTTATCAACTTTTTCTTGAATATCCAACTTAGCTGCTGAAGGATCTTTTAAAACGTGTTTAGTTTCAATAAAAATATTGGTGCTTAACCTTCTCATTAATTTAAGATCTTTCTCTCCCTCAATTACAAAAACGAAATATATTGATTTTTGGTCACCGAATAATTCCTTTGTAATGATAACAACCTCGTATTTTTCACCATAAGAAATTGTAGCAATATCCTCTTTAAATAATTGTTTTCCTATTGCTCCTATAGCTGATAAAAGACCACTAAAAATTGTTGGATCTATTTCACCCAAATCTTTATCTAATTTCTTAGAATAAAAAGGGTATCCTTGAGAATCACAGACTAATACTGATTTTATCATTATTATATAAACCCCTAATTCTTGTAGTATTCTTATACATATATAATCGAGTACCCATTTTTAACTTTCAGCTTATAACTAATTTACGTTACTGTTGGGAGAAGATTTAAAAAAGATTATTAGATTTTGGATGATTTCTAGTTTTATTAAAAAATTATACTTTAAATGAATATTTGCTATGTTAGAGAATTCTAAAATTATTGTAGATATTGATTATTGTACTAAATGTGAAGCATGTGCTGACGAGTGTAGTTTTTTCATTTTTGATTCAGGTACTATGAAATTTGCTGATGCAACGGAAGAAGATTGTATTGAGTGTGGAAAATGTGTTGCTGTATGTCCAGAAAACATTATAAAGCTCAAAATTCATAAAGAAGAAATATTCAATGATGTCCCCTCAAGAGAAGAATTACCCTCATTTAGATCTCTGACTAATCTATTCCAAATAAGACGATCTCTTAGACAATTTGAGAAGAAACCAGTTCCTAAAGAATTAATTGAAAAGATTCTTAATCAAGCCAGTAAATATTCTCCTACTGGACACAATCAAGAAAATGTATATTTTACTGTTGTTCAAGATCAAGAAATCCTTAAAAAATTGTCTGAAGAATGTACTAATCAAGTTACAAATCTGATAAAGACATTTGAAGATCCACAAGGACGAGAAGCCTTAAAAACTGCGTTTCCTCCATCTTTAATAAAAAAAGTTGAAGAGGTTCTCCCCGCATTTAAAAATCACCTAAAAGACATAAATCAAGGTAAAGAAGTTTGGCGTAGAGATGCTGAAGTTATTGTTATACATTCACCAAAAAATGCTTTAACTGGAAGGGAGAATTGTACATTAGCTGCTTGTCATATAATGTTAGCTGCTGAAACTTTGGGGTTAGGAACTTGTTCCTTAGGTTATATTACAAATTTCTTTAATGAATTCAAACCAGTTGCGAAGATTGTAAAAATACCATTAAAGCATTTTGTAGGATACACTCTAGCAATAGGATATCCAAAAGCTCATTATTATCGAATTCCAGCTCGAAAACCTGTTAAAGTAAAATGGATATAAATTAATTTTTATATTTTTTTTAATGATGGATACTAAAAATCTCTGGGAAACATTGGATTGGACGATTCATGCTCGTAAACTAATTAAAGGTCTATATAAATTCCCTAAAAATGAAAAGGTTATACTTTTACTTAGGCACTCTGAAAGATATGACATAGAATCGGTTTGGAAACCTAAGGAATTACTATTAACTCCAAATGGTCATCAAATCGCAAAAAAATTTGGCAAAAAGCTCCCTAATGACAGACCAATTCGTATTTTTACAAGCCATGCTCCCAGATGCCAAGAAACTGCTAGTGATATAATTGAGGGATTTAAGAAAAACGGAGGAATAGCAGAATTAAAAGGAGATTTAGAACCACTTTATAAATTAGGTGTGGATCGAAATTTTTTCCTAAATCAAATAGAAGATGGAGATTTGATTAAATATGTTCAAAATTGGATAAAAGATGCCTTTCCACATGATAAAGCACAATTACTATTATCATATTCTATGAATTCTGCTAAGATTATTTGGAATTTAATTCTTGATGCCCCTAAAAACTGCATCGATATCCATGTAACTCATGAAATTCCTATTATGGCACTTAGATTTGGGTGGTTTAATCTCCTACCTGATAAGAAGTGGGTTAAATTCTTAGGTGGTATCGCATTTACATTCCAAAATGAGCGTATCCAATTATTTGATATTGATGACTTCTTAACGGTAGAAATACCTCAATGGTGGAAAAGATAAACAGAAAGTAAATCATGGTCAAGTGAAATAGGATTTAAAAAACTATTTGATACATCCAACTTTTTAATTTTTAATATATTTTTTAGGTTAAGATTTTGGTAATATCAGGAGATGTTAGCCCACTTCAATATAAAAAAGAAAAAAAAAAGCAAGTTATTCCTATAACTTATCGTGCTTGGCCGATACTCATTTTTTCCTTTATTCGCTTGTTTACAATATCTATTTTTGAAAGAGCTTTTCTAAATTATGTTTATTTTTATAGAAATGTAAGTGAAAGTACATTGGGCTTTATATCTTCTGCTTCAGCTGTAGCTTATATTCTTGGACCAATATTGGGACATTTTATTACTTCAAAAATAGGAATCAAAAATTCAATAATATTATCAAACATTACCACACCTCTCCTAGTCGGTGCACAAATGATATATTTTGCACCTTGGTATTTAATTTCAATCCGTATTACAAGTGGATTATTACTTGGTGTATATTGGCCAAATTGTTATAACTTACTAAGCAGATGGCAAAGTGTAAGTACACCTGAAAGGGCTAAATCAAATTTTAAAAACTTTAATTTCTCTTGGAATATTGGATTTATCCTTGGCCTTCTCTCTGGTTATTTATTGGCTTTTTCTTTGAGTGAATATCTAACTATGACAATCTCTTGGTTTCTTTCTCTTCTACTAATACCTTTCACATTCTTTCTTAGAAAAGACACAGAATTAGACCAATCTACTCAAAGTTTGAACACAAAAAATTCTTCAAATCATAAATTACATAATAATTCAAATCATTCCATGATTATTTATCCAATTTTATTCTCCTGGTTGGCACTAGGTATGTATACAATGTCAAAAGCCTTAGTTCGTTTCAGTTATCCTGTTTTTCTTAAAGAATTTGGGCAACCTTCATATTATTCCTATCTAGTTCAACTTACAATACAAGTTGGACAATTATTAGGATTAACTCTCATAAATTATACGAAAATATATACTCGAAAAATAATTGTGTTTATAAGTGGTTTCGCTATTGTTCTTTGTTCTTTAACAATCATTATCTTCCAAAATATCTTATATATTTCAATTATAAGTGCAAGTTTTGGAATTTTTGTAGGCTTTATCCAAGGGACATCCTTAAAAATAATGATTGATTATGGAGCAGCTCGAAATACGAAAAAATTTTCTACAATAAATGAAATTTTAAAAGGGATTGGTTTTGGATTAACACCTATTATTGCTGGGTTTATAGCAGAATTCAATATTTATGCAAATTTTGTTTTTCTCTGTATTTTTGGTATATCCTTATTAGTGCCTTTAATATATCTTTCTCGTAAAGTTCATTGAGAATTGACCAATTTCATTTAACTTTCTCTCTTAATTCTCTTTGCTTCTGTCGTACAAGTCGTTTGTCTTTTTTTATACTGTAAATATACGCATTTTTACTCATAACACAAGTATCATTCTGGGTTAATTTTTTAACTAATTCTATTCTTAGTTTTAACGCTTCTATATTTTCTGGTTCTGATTGGATTATTATATCTAACACCTGAAGTGCTAGTTGATATTGTTTATTTTCAAATAAAGAATAAATTCGAGAAAATATTTTTTCTTTATCTTCTATAAGATCATAAATTTCCTTCATAACTTCTTTTTCAGGTCTAGGTATTAGATGTGCGGGATTATGATCATAATAACCATGATACCATCTGTAAACATTATATACAAAAAATTCTGGTCGAGAATAGACTTGTTTTAGAAAAGGACTATTAGCTAAGTGGTCCGGAACTTTTACTTTATGGATCATCTCTGTAATGTGGATTCCTTCATTGATGAATTTTACTACTTGATCATGTAATGACCGAATCACTTCAATGTTATCATTTATAGCTCTTTTAGCATCTTCTCCCTTATATAAATATCCACCACCACTACAGAAAATACTCTCTGGCTCCAACTCACGTATCCTTTCTAATTCTTTTGCCCACTCTAATGCAAATCGAGTAGGTTTCCATGGATTTCCGATATTTGGTAACCATGGACCCGTTATAAAATCACCAACAAATGCGGTCTTAAGCTCAGGAATATATACCCAGACAGCGTCATCAGTTTCACCGCGCCCAGTATGAAGCTCAAAGGTATACTTTCCTAGTTTAAATGTATAATCTCCTAGAATCAATTTTGTAGGATATACATAATTTCTAACACCTTTTCCAAATATAGATGCAGGCACATTAAATTGCATGGCAGCAATTAGATTTCGATATGGCTCAAGCATTTTATATCTGTCAAACCTCTCTGGTAGATATTTACTTGCTATGATCTCTGGATTATCTGCTGTGAAGACTTTTGCTCCCCCTACGTGATCAGCATGACCATGAGTATATATTATATATTTTATCTTTTCATTAATACTACTTAATACTTTTTTTGCGGAGGGAATGTTTACTAAAGTATCTATTATTACTGTTCCTTCACCAGTTTCGATCCAAACCATTCCAGAAATTTGAGAAGAGGCATAGTATACCCCAGCTATATGTTTTTTTATAACCGGGTTCATTCCATCAGTTATTATATTTAAAGGTTTTATCTCTTTTTCTGACATTATTATATCCTTCTCAACTTTCCTTATCATTTAGGATTTTAATTCAACTAAATTCCTTGCTTTTTCTGGTTTTCTCATCTTAAAGAGTGGTATCCCAACTCCATAAGTAACTATTTTACTCGATGGTGTAATCTTGATCCAAATATTTTCTTCTTGATTATCTATATTTTCTTGATATTTTAAATATTTAGAAAAGATATTTCTGGCTTCCTCATCGTCGAATGGTTTAATTTCTGCTTCTGCTGTAAAATGTAATTCAGCAGGTGGTGCTGGTACAATCTTGTGTAAAAAATTCTTTCTGAATGGCAAGGTAACTGACACTTTACTATTAACTCTAATATTTCTTGCTTTCAAAGTATTTTTCCCAGTCATACAATATATTACATGTCCATCACTCTGGTAAACAACAACAGAGCTATGAGGTACGTTTTTGTCATCAACAGTGCCCAATACTAGCCAATTCTTTTTCCTAAAAATCTTTCTAACTTCCTTCTCTAAATCTATCATAATATCAATTTATTAAATTAAAATTAGATAATTAAATTTTGGACTCCCATTTTCTTTTTAACAATAAAGATTTAGCATTTAAATATAATTAAATTGAAAACATTTCTAATTTAATTAATTGTAAAGATAAATTCAAGATAAAATGAAAAAAGGTAAATTTTATGTCTGAATCTTCAAAAATCTTTCATATTTCTACTTTAAAATCAATATTATTAGTATTAGGAGCATATACTTTTAGTTATTGCTTAGGACTCACTTTTCATGAGACTGGACATGCTATTGCGCTCTCAATTGTAGGAGCTTCTGATATACAAATATTTGTTCACCCTTTTGCATTATCTCATTGCTCAAGTGCGCCAATAAATCCAGAATTATTGCCATTTACAGGGTCTATGGGGCCTATTTTTAATATATTATGTTCTACTTTAGTATCTATTGCTTTGTGGCGTAAACGTAACCCTAAACTCTTACCTTTAATTATGTGTGCAGGTACTGCGTTTATGGCTGAAGGTGTAGCGATTTTTATGAGTATCATGCAACTACCTATATTAACTGATTGGGGGCAAGTAATAATCATAGGAGGAGTGCCTGCAATTATTATAGGGATAATAGGTATTATTTTTCTTATAATCGGGAGCACATTTTTACTTCTATTGTTACCCTTGGAAAATATATCTACTCATGACTCAATTTTAAGAATAATTTCCATTTCCGTAGGATTTTCATTATACTTTGTAACCTCGGTAATTTATGTTTCGATATTCGATCCAGGAGTCTTTGTTAATAGATTGATTGCTCTTATTGCTGCTACAGGATTTACTATGCTGCTTATGTCAATTTATAAACCTGTTTTTCCATACTTAGATCGAATATCCCATACTGAAACAAAAATTGTTAATTGGCTTGATGTTGGTATTGCACTTGGAGCAGCTTTTACAATTATAATTATAGATTTAGTCTTCTTCTACTAAATTTTTTTTCCTATTACACCAACATAAATGGCTGTTTCTTGAATACCATCAATATCTAATAAATTATTAATTTCATCATCATATATAGCACCTATAGTACATGCGCCTAAACCTAATGCCTCAGCAACTAAATAAAAGTTCTGACCTATATGTCCCGCATCCATATAGATATAACGATAACATCTTTGAAGATATTTCCATCTTGATCTTTCAATAATCATAGTCCATACAAAATTAACTGCTGAATTAAAAGCTATTTGTTGATCTAAACATCCTTTAGCAATCTCCGTTCGAAAATCACCTTCTTTTAACAATTCAAGGTGGTGTTTAGAAATGTTATAATGATAAATCCCTTTTTCCAGATTTTCAACATTATTTATTGTAGGATATACTTCAATTGGATATAAACCACCCGCAGATGGTACTGTCCTAAAGGCCTTTTGTGGAAAAATACGCGTTAAACCAGTCATTCCAAATAATAAGGAACTTAGGTCTGAAAGGGTTATAGGCTCATTTCTAAACTTTCGAGTAGAATGCCTATTTAAAATTACATTCCAAAATTGTATATCCTTATTAAACTCAGGATCAGGCAATTTTACTATTTTTAAAGCATTCGGATATGTCTTAAAAATTTTAGGTTTTTCTACCCAGTTTAATTGATGACGAGGCAAATTTCCTCTAATATATTTTGATTTTTGTTGGAAATTATCTCCATAAGTCCCAAAATGATTATTCATATCACAACTTGATTAAGATATACTTAAAAAATGTTTTTTAATAATTTAAAAGTCTCATTTCTGTTTTGCTATCTCTTCAATTGAAATTTCAGGATGATGATACCTCTTTGTTTTCTGAGTTTGTTTTCCATATTCAATTGCTTTTTCAGGACAAAAATTGATACACGCTAAACATTGTTGACATTTATGTTGCCATTCAGGTATCCCACTTATCAGAATAAGATTATTAACAGGACAAACCTTCTCACATATACCACAGCTATTGCAATTCTCACTTACGGTAAAAGCTTTATCACTTTCATTTACAGAATCTCGAAAATTTTTATTAATTTTTGCACTCCGCCTTACATCTTTCTCAAGAATCTCTTGAGTAATATTATCTTCCTGATTATTTATTATTTCAGACATAATTTTTATTTGTTTAGTCGCATTTTCAAAAAATTCTTTCTGACGCTCCTTTGAATGAATATTAAATCCAATGATATAATTATTAGGCATATTGACATAAAATCCTGCATTTAATTTTTTTGACTTTTTCTTGAGAAGCTTATCTAACTGCTGTAAAGATTGTTCATTAATATCCCCTGTACTTGTTACGACTGTAAAAAAATAATTCGTTCTAATTATATTCAATTTGTCTATAAAATCATGAACTATTTTTGGCAGGCCAGAATAATATAATGGAAAAATAAAACCAATTTTTTCGCTTATTGATTCTATACTTCTCTTTTGCCATACTTTAGCAATTGGTATGAGTTCAGTATTTTCTAACTTCTCAGCAAGATCTCTAGCGATCTTTAAAGAATTGCCTGTTCCAGAGAAAAAATAGATTGTAGTGTTCATAATTATCTAAATCTGTTTATTATATTTCTTTATATAATTCCTATATATTTATAGTTTAAAACATTGAACTCTAATAGAAGTTTGAATTCAATTATTTGTTTAAAATGTCTAAAAAATACAATCAACCCAACGAATATATCTATATAAAAAGGTTTAGAATTCTTTAATCACTTAGTCTCTAATGATTTTAATTCTTTTTCTAGTGCTTTTATTTGTCGGTCTATATCTTTCGTTTTGGTTTTCTTTTCTTTTTCAATTGCTTTTAAGTTTAAATTTAAAGATTTCTCTCTTTCTTTTTTTAGGTTATTCCATTCGTTTTCCAAGTTCTTTACAATAGGAATCAATTCTTTCTTTTTTGATGTTAAAGCATCAATTTGCATCTTAAGATCATTTAAGATGGACTGTTGTTGACGCATATTTCCTTCAATTTCACTGATTTTTGGATCAAATTCTCCACTAAGCTTATTTGAGATATAAGATTCTTTTTGTTTTGCTACTTGTTCAATTTTTTCTATTTGAACTGCTATTTTATTAATTTGATCTC
>JAEOTW010000079.1 GCA_016839655.1 Promethearchaeota archaeon
CTATGAAACTTGAGCAAAGAATCGGTCGTGTTGATAGAATTGGGCAAGAATCACGTGAAATTTTTATTTATAATTTTTATATGGAAGGGACTGTAGAAACGGATGTTGTTTATGCTCTAATCAAAAGAATTGATTTATTTGAAGAATCCATAGGGATTTTAGAGCCTATTATAGGTAAAGTTGAAAAAGATCTTAAAAATGTAATCTTTGCCGAGGATGACGGGAAAAAGAGAAAGAGATTGAATGAATTTTATCGTACTTTAGACGACGAGATAAAAAAGGCAAAAGAAATTGAAATGCAATTAGATGATTTAATGATTGATAAAAAATCATTCCAAATGGAAGGGTTAATTACATCTTTGGCATCTTGTGTGGATGTTAAGTTAACGCATAATGAGTTATTTCTTCTTATGAATTATTTTTTATCTCTCTTTAATAACAAGTATGGATTCATAGAAAATTCTAAAGCTCATTTAGGACAAGGAAAACTGCAGGATTATATTATATCTAAGATTAAACTTACTGATAGTTTTCTGAGAAATACAAGATATAATCTATCGAATGAATATGCTGGCACATTTGACTTAGAACTTGCTAAGGAGAGAGAAGAAATTGATTTTTTTGCTTTAGGTCATCCCCTTATTAATGCTGTTATAGATTTTTGTAGGAATGATTCTTTTAAAGGTAATTATACCATACTTGAAATTAAAAAAGAAAACTTACCAATTCATATTACAACTGACTTAGTCGCAAAAAAGGAGTTCTATCTCTTCATCTTTGTTGTTAAATTTCAAGGATACATTATAGAAAGTCAGATTTTATCTATAATATTGGACAAGGAAGGAACAGAATTAAAAAATTTTGAACGTACTCTATTTGATATACAAAGCTATGATAAATTATTCCAATTCAACAAAGGAAAAGAAAAGCTAGATCTGGACATAGTTCAGATACTAAACCTTCAAAATACTGCAAAAAAAATCGTCAAGTCTAAAACTTCAATATGGAAAGGAGAAGTAAAGAGATTAAATGATAAAATCTATGATTCAGAAAGAGTAAAAAAAAAGAAAATGTATGAAAATAACAAAAAAACGCTAAATTTAAGGATTGGTTCTTTAAAACAAAGATTAGAACAAAAAGAAAAGAATAAACCAACACAACGACAACTACAGAATATTAATAACTTAAAAGATGAGGAAAGGAAAAAGCAAAGGTTACAAGGTATACAAGATTTAGAAGAAGAAATCAGGTTTATTAAGAAAGATATAACTATTATAACGAAAAAATTAGATGATCTTGCTTTTGAGCATGAAGATCTAGCAAATGAAATGAAAAGACGTAATTTAGCAAAATTCTATACAAACTTGTTGTCTTTTGCAGTTATTAGAATCACTGATTAGATATTTCAATTTTTTATTGAAGGTCTTGATTTTTAATCATTTGCTGAGTTAGATCTAGAAATGCATTTTCAACATTTTCACCTGTTTTTGCCGATGCTTCAATAAAAACGCTATTCTCCTTTTTAGCAAATTCTTTAACCCCTTCTTGGTCATAGTCTCCAAAAACTTCTTTAATTAAATCGGATTTATTCCCTATTAATATGAAAGGAACTCCTTCTCCCGCAAATTCATGTAAGTCTGATAACCACTCAGATAATTCTTCGAATGTGTGCCATCTTGAAATATCAAAAACTACTAATGCCCCATTGGCCCCATCAAAAAAACTTGATCTTAGAAATTTGTATCTATCCTGACCACCGATATCCCATATCTGTAATTTACATGTTGTATCTGGGTTTGGATAACCTTCAATTACTTTTGATAAGAAATCGGCTCCAATTGTAAGTTTGTATCTAAAATTGAAGTTATTTTCTACGAATCTATGGAGAAGACTGGTTTTTCCTACAGCCCCCGCTCCAATTATAATTACTTTGAATACAAATAACGGCATCGAAATAACTCTGATAAAATTGTACGACTCTAATAAATAATCTAAGTCAGATATTTAAACATTTACAAAAACGATTAATTTATATATGAGCGACAAAAAACTTCAAAATCTCTCATAATTTATTTTTTAATAGAATTTTATCAAGAAATAGATTTTAGCATTAGCTTGGTTAATTCATTAAAAGCTTTCTCAACGTTTTCACCTGTTTTGGCCGATGTTTCAAAATAAAAACTCTCTTCCTTTGCAGCAAACCTTCTTGGATCCTCTCTATCGATAACTTCGCCAACTTCAGAGAGTAAATCAGATTTATTCCCTAATATTATAAAAGGAATTTTATGCTCAATTATGCTTCGCATATCTATAAGCCATTCTTTCATTTTGGGAAACGTATTGGCTCTTGAGAGATCAAACACCAAAATAGCACCATGAGTTCCTTCAAAAAAATTACGTCGTAAGATTTTGAACCGTGCTTGGCCACCTATATCCCATAAAGCTAATTTAACGACTTTATCATCTTCTAATCGTATCGATTTAGCCAGAAAGTCTACACCAATTGTAGATTTATAGTTAAATGAGAATTGATTCTCGACAAACCTTCGAATAAGGCTTGTTTTGCCTACCGCGGCAGGACCAATTACAATTAATTTAAACGTATAATCTGCAATCATGTCGAACGGGATAGATTGGTTTTTAGAAATATGGGGTTAAAACAATAATAGTTTATTTATTTAATAAATTGTACTTTTTACCAAACTTTTTAAATATCTTAGTCCCACCCCCTTCTTGTAAAACCTTCAAGGTTGCCTTCGTATCAAAAATCTCCATTCCTCCTACTATATCTACCCCATATTCAAACAAAATATCCGGCAAAAGTCCAACAGATGGGCCCATTACTATTATTTTTCGAGCTATTCCTCTAAAAAGATCTAATATTTGTTCAATCGTATTATTTATTAAAGCAGTCCCAGTACAAAATAAAATATCTGTAGAAATATCTTCTTTCTTTAATTCTGTTATCCTAGGATGAAATTCAAATTTATTAAATTCTTGAGTTAAGGTTTTCCTATCTTCGATTAAAGTAATAAGGATTGTTTTCTTGCTCAAATCTCGGATAAGAGGTTTCATTAGTCCAATAACAGTTATTTTTGTATTTTGATTGATTTCTAAATATTTAAGGAGTTCTCCCTCTAATTTGAAGTAAGGATTTTGTATCTTTAAAATATGCTGAGATACCGCGTTTAATGCGGCAATACCGATAATTTTCTTTAAACTAGGGGATAAATAGGTCCATTTTAATAATTCTGACAATTTTTTAGTAGTAAGACTTCCAGCAAAGTTGATTTTGTTACATTCTTCACTATCAATAAGGTTAGGTAAGGTCGAAGCAAGCCCTAATGAGGATTGTTCACCAAGACTTGAAACTTCAACACCGGTATACCCCAAACCTATTACAACATTAGTGATATTGGGGGGAGTAATTTCATTTGTATGGAAAATCTGCTCAATATATTCGACAGTTCTTTCAAAAATCATATACTCATTTTAATATCAATATCGTTTAAATAATAAAATTGCTTAATTTCTATTAAAAATTTAATTTGATTGTGAAATTGATATGGAATATATAATCATCGAGAATGAAAAAATCGGACAAATCAAAGCTAAGTTACTCATAGATAAAAACCCTAGGACATGTGAAGCAATTTGGAATGCCCTACCTTTTGATGTTGATTTATCCAGATGGGGAGAGGAATTATATGGAGAGATTCCTGTATCTTTAGGAGAAGAAAACTCTCAAGTTGATTGCGAAGTAGGAGATATCGGATTCTGGCCTAGTGGGAATGGTTTTTGTATTTTTTTTGGCCCAACTCCTGCTAGTAATAATGATAAACCAAAAGCAGCTTCTCCGGTAAATATATTTGCTATAATTGAAGGAGAAGCAAAAGCATTTTTACAATTTTCCTCTTTTCAGGGGACTGTAAAGAGGGGAGATTGAAATTATTAATTCTAAGAATTATACACATTAAATTTATTTTCTTGTCGAACAAAATTGAATGAGATTCTGTTTAAGAGGATTGAAAATATCCTTCGTTGTCCTAAAACAGGTGACAAGCTAATCTTAGATTGGGATAACCAGACGTTTAAATCAGCCACCAATCAGTTTAACTACTCTATAATTGAAGATATTGTTGATTTCCTTCCAGAGGAAAGCAAAGAGAATATTGATAATTATACCAAAAGAGCAAAAAGATATGAGAAGATCTTTGTAAAACCTAGTATATTTGTTAGAATTTTTGACAAGCTGATGTGGGGGATATCCCATAATGATTATGCTCCTGGTGTTGTTGAATTCATTCCACAAACTTTTGATGGTATAATGTTGGATATTCCTGTAGGAACAGGGCTCTTTACGAGTGAGATATATAAAAATTTACCCAATGCGACTATAATTGCTGCAGATTATTCAATTAATATGATTAAATATGCAAAAAAAAGATATGAGGAAAATCACTTAACAAATATCATATATCTTCATGCTGATGTTGGAAATTTGCCCTTTATTGATTATTCAATGGATTTGATAATTTCAATGAATGGTTATCATGCTTTTCCCGACAAACAAAAAGCTTTAGAGGAGATTTCTAGAGTCACAAAACCAAAAGCCCAATTTCTTGGATGTTTTTACGTGAAAGGGGTAAAAAGGAGTACCGATAAGGTTGTAAATAGCTATTATTCGAGAAAAGGGTGGTTCATCCCCCCATACTATACAATTAATGAAGTATTACAAAATTTTGGAAAATATTTTGAATTTAAAAAGAAGCTTAATAGAAATGCCATGTTTGTTTTTAATTCAATAAGACTAGGGTAATCAATTTCCAATGTTTATTTCTCAACTATTACAGATTTATTAAGAGATTTAAACCGAGAAATCAGTGATATAATGGAAAATCCTAAGAAGACAAAACAATTGATATTACATATTGAATATTCAGATGAAATAAATGTAATAAATACCATGATAATTAGAATTAGAAATATAAATCTTCCTATAGGGTCATAGATTGGTTTCTTCAGCCGAGAAGTTATAACAAATTGAATGAACATAAATACGATAAGAAATAAAAGCCAAATTGGATACAAACCATCTATTATAAAGGAAATATAGATGATGAAAATCAATAGAAAATCTGCGGTTACATCAAGATAGGATCCAAAAGTAGTACAGATATCTAGCTTCCGTGCAATTATTCCATCAATAATATCAGTGATGACAGCAATAGAAAAGATAATTACTGCTAACCATAATATGGGAAGAAAATATACATATGAAAACAAAACTGCAAGTAAAATTCTCGATATTGTAATTGAATGTAGGATAAAGTAATTTTGTTTAATACTATATCTGTCCTGCATAAAACCTAAAATTAATGAGATTAGAAAAAAATTTTTCTTTTATACTACCAACGAAAATTTTTTGTATAAGAAAGTAAAGATATTCTTAGGATCATACAGAGATCATATTGAGGTATATATTTAATGACGTGAAAGGTCTGTTTCACGAAATTTATATCATTGAAATCCATTTGCATAATTATCAGCATCAAATTTTTCTATTTTAATTTAGAATTTTAAGAAAATCCTTTCGAGATTTTATACTTTTTAGTA
>JAEOTW010000010.1 GCA_016839655.1 Promethearchaeota archaeon
AAGGGTGACTCCTGCCCTACGAGACGCAAATAAGCGTCAAAACAAAATAGGGGGAGGAGGGCGAAATCAGAGTGTAAGAATTTACACTACCAAAAGACAAAAATCCAGGGTGTAGGCAGGAGTCATTATTTTTTTATTTCTGTTGATTTTATATTATTTTTTTCCTATTTTGTTTTATTTAATATCAAAATTATTTTGAATTTTGTTTAAATTGAGTTTCTTTATTGATAGATTGAATTTAAATTTTTATCCTACATTTATTATATCATTAAGAGTTTATAAATTAATTCATTATAGTTCCTAAGTTAGTTTTAGTCATAACTAAATAAAAACTAAAAAAAAAGAATAAATATGATTAACGATTATTAAAAATAGTGTAAAAGAATGGCAGATAATGGTACGGAACAAGCTGTAGGAAGACCAGAACCAGAATTTAAGATTGATTTTGTAACAATAATCTGGATAATTGTTGGATTTATTGTATCTTGGGTAAATATGGTAATAATATTAGAGTATATGGAGATTTGGTCATATTTAACAATTATTTTTACAACAATATTACCCACAGTGATTATAGGATTAAAGAATAGATTTTGGGGGTATGGTTATTTATTAGGATTTACAATAGCAGGAATTCCCTTCTTATTTTTAGGTGATCCTTTCATTGGGGGGTATACATCTATAACATCTTTATTTATTTTCATTATATTATGGTTAATCTTTTGGAAAGCTTGGAGATCACTATCTTCAATTAAGCAGATTAATTAAATCAAATAAATCAAATTTTTAAGTAAAAATTTAATTACATTAATACTAAATGTTTACATTTTACGCAGAGCTTTCCCTCTTTTTTTGCTTTTTCAGCACATTTTAGGCAGAAATTTGTTTTGCAATTAGGACACGTATAAATTTCACCAGTAATATCTCCTTTGTGAAAAAGACAGAAATTTTCATTGAGAGTAACCTTAGGGGGTAATACTGGGGGAGGAGGGCCTTTTTTATCATTCATAAAATCACAGGTTTTAAGATTTTCTTAAATAGTAGTAATTAAATTTAAGATATTAAAAAAAATTATTAGTTACACAATTTTTTAAGCTATTTTACAGAAGTGTAGGAATATCTTCAATCATAACACTTAGAACATTAGCAACAGACATAAACTTTTCTGTGATAGTATCAATTGTTAATTCACCCGCATCAATCATATCTCCAATTAGATACGTCTCATAGAAGCATTTTTCCATTTCATAACATAATCCAGTCGTATGTAGTATCTCTTTGCTTAAATTCAAGTCATTTAATACATTAGATATTCCTTTAACGAGATCCGGTGAAAATTCTTTGAGTTTCACAAGGATTTTTTTAATATTTTTATTTTTTGTGGGAAAACAGCTTATTTTAACAACGTCTTCACGAGAAATGAAGATTAATAAATAATAGGGCGAATCTAATATTTCTTCCTTAATTTCAGAAGGAAAAATTGGATTTTTACTAAGTTCATTATTATTAATAATTAGACCTATTGAAATTTTATTTTTTTGAGAGCTATTGTCTGTTTCCATAATAATCAAAAACCTAAAGATAATTAAAAGTTATATTTGCGGAAGCATATATAAAGTTTTTTTATTTTTATTTTTTTATACGTTTTATATAGATTGGTTATGCATTATTTTTCTTTAATTAAAAGCTTTTGATTCCTCATTACTAAGGTTTCTGGTATTACTAAGATAATATTTGGATTTTATATCGATATCCATTTTTCATTATATAATATCTCCAATTAATCAGAATTAATTAAAACCTTAATAATGGATTTCCAAAATAATTTTTATAGAAGAAGTGAAAATAACTTCGGATTTAAGCTTGAAAAGTATACTTCTCATGAGTGTAGGTTTCATGCGCTATATTTTCTAGACTATGAGACTGGAGCTTTACTAGTAAGCAATCGATATACTGATAGTTTAAATTTTTTAAAGGATGACTTAATCTGTAGCTTCTTAAATGCTATTAATTTGTTTATCAATGAAGTAAATGAAGGATCTAATGAGGAGCTTCAAGAAATCAACTTTAAAGGTACAAGAATATTATATGAAAGAGAAGGGAGACTCTTAGCTATCGCCATTACAAAAAAAACTAATTTACAAATAGAAAGGGGTATTTTACGAGAAATTGTAGAAGATTTCTATATTCGCTTCAAACACCATATTAATAATTTTAATGGTGAAGTATTTCCTGCAATTCTAGAATACAAAAAAAGATTGAAAAGTATGAATTTGAACTCATTGTTCAAATTTGATATTCATATTTAATTTTTTAAGAAGAGTCTTCTTTATCTTCATCTTTTTTGAGTTTTTCAACTTTATTTTCAAATTTTTCAACTATCTGTTTTGCATCAGTTTTTATTTCAATCTGTTTTTCAACAACTTCTTTTTGCTCTTCAATTTGCTTTGCGTGTTTTTCTATAGTGTTAAGGATTTTTTCACTTGCTATTTCTAGGTTTGGTTGAAGTTTTATACGTTGTTCATCCAATTCTCGTTGTTTTTCAATTCGAAATGCTTTCTCCCCTATAGATTTCTCTATTTTGGCTCCTGTTCCATTAATATCTGCGTGAATTCCTTTACGAGTTTCTTCTAATTCTCGTTGCTTTTCAACACGAAAAGCCTTTTCACCAATAGATTTCTCAATTTTTTCTCCAGTCCCATCAATATCTGCGTGAATTCCTTTACGAGTTTCTTCTAATTCTCGTTGCTTTTCAACACGAAAAGCCTTTTCACCAATAGATTTCTCGATTTTTGCTCCAGTCCCATCAATATCTGCACGGATTCCTTTACGCTGTTCATCTAATTCTCGTTGCTTTTCAATTCGAAATGCCTTTTCCCCTATAGATTTCTCAATTTTTTCTCCAGTCTGATCGATATCTGCATGGATTCCCAACCGTTGTTTGTCTAATTCTCGTTGTTTTTCAACACGAAAGGCCTTTTCACCTATATATTTCTCAATTTTTGCTCCTGTTCCGTCAATATCTGCATGAATTTCTTTTCGGTATTCATCTAATTCTCTTCTTTTTTCTATCAGAAAAGCTTTCTCACCTATAGTTTTTTCAATTTTTTTACCTGTCCCATCAATATTTGCATGGATTCCTTTCCGTTGTTCGTCTAATTCTCGTTGCTTTTCAATTCGAAACGCTTTCTCCCCTATAGATTTCTCAATTATTTCTCCAGTCTGATCGATATCTGCATGGATTTCTTTACGCTGTTCGTCTAATTCTCGTTGTTTTTCAACACGAAAGGCCTTTTCACCAATAGATTTCTCAATTTTTGCTCCTGTTCCGTCAATATCTGCGTGAATTCCCATCCGTCGTTCATCTAATTCTCGTTGTTTTTCAATTCGAAAAGCTTTCTCACTTACTGACTTTTCTATTTTCTCTCCCGTACCATCAATATCTGCATGTATTCCTATACGTTGTTCATCGATTTCTCGTCGTTTTTCGATCATAAATGCTTTTTCATCAATAGAACCTGAAATCTGTTCTTTTCCTTTTTCAAAAGATAACTTTCTTTCGTCCTCAATGCTTTTTAAATATGCATCTCTCTCTTCTTTTCCCTTCTTGTAAAGTTCATCGACAAGTTTTTTTTGTCGTTCTATTTCTTCTTGAGATAAAGGTTTTTCATTTTCACCCAAAATTCTCACTTTCAAAAAATTTTTGGAATATTTTTTAAATATAATATCAAAACTCGTATTTAATAATTTTTATATTGAAATTTTAATTAAGTTTTAAAATGAAAGAGGAAAATTAGAATTGACTGAAAAAATATGATTTCAATAAATCTATTTTATAGGAATTGGTTCACAAGAATCCTCTTGCATATGCTCCATAAGGCTTTCCATTGTCAATCTCATTGCAAGCATTTCCATAACATCATTCTCCAACTTCTTTGCTTTTTCAGAGTCAATACCTAAATTATGTTTACTAACTAGATTTTGGAATTCCTTTTGTAAGCTATTTTTAAGTTCATTTTGTTTATTTAAATCAATGATCTGAGTTGCTAACCATTTATCTATCTTGTGTTTAATTTTAATATCAACATTATTATTTGAGTGATATTCGACTTCAATTTCTTTAAGATTTTCTAAACCATCAAGATACTTTTGATCTTGATACATTGGTTTAAGTAGTATTCCAAGATTTGTGACTAATGGTTGTTTCTTGAGTTTTTCTAAAGAACCAGTTAAAAAATCTAACACTTGATCCTTTTGTGTTATTTTCGAATAGTTAATATACTGCGGGATAAAATGCATAATTGAATTTTTCATTAATAATTCTTCAAAATCAAAGATGGATTCAGGTTTAATTTCAAGTGTATTATTAATACAAGTATATAATGAGTTCATAAATGGTGTGATATCTCTAAACATTGAGAATTTCTCAATAAAGCTCAATATATCGCCTAGAATTTCGAGCTTATTTTCATCTGGCTCTGACCTATAATAATGGTTAAAAGTCTGTTCCAAATCGATATTCTTATCTGGTATAGATAAAAGTTGCTTTACTTCAGTATAAAGTGAACTTAAATCCACAATAATTTTATATCATTTTCAATCTTTAAAAAAATTCTTTTTTGTTTTACAGAAGTGGTAAAAAAAAAAATTAAAATGCTGTGGTAATTAGTGAGGTCGTACCATGTTTTTGAGCTTCTTGAATATGTTCCATTACTTCTTCAATAGTTAATGGCGACAAATCGAGAGCACTCATACCAGACAATTTTAATTCAGCCGTTAGAGTGTCAGCGAGATTATTGCAATCACCTGAAAAAAATATTTTCCTTTTACCAAATTCTTTTCGTAATTTTTGACCAACTTCTTCAACAGCACAATATCCCGCTACGAGTCCTTTTATATAGCCTTCTTTTTTTAACTGGTCAATTAAATCTTCATCATGTCCTTTTCCCATAATAATAAACCAGCTACCATTAAATTTTTTCGAATGATCGTAAGCTAACATTTGTAATACAGTTAATGGATTATTTTGACATCCTTCTCTACATAAAAGTTCTTTTCCTTTTACGATTTTAACGTTTTCAGGAAACTCTTGAACGAGATTCCAGTCATATTTCTCATTATATTCATTTAGATCTTTACCGATAACTTTAATTTTATTTAAATCACCTTCTCCTAAACCTCGTTCAAATGCAATATTTAAGTGAGGAATTTCCTCTAGATTTAATCCAAAGACTCGAGCCCCTACTACATCAACCGC
This sequence comes from Promethearchaeota archaeon, assembly GCA_016839655.1. The sequence goes on from JAEOTW010000010.1 coordinate 5,258, forward strand.
CAATGGATCTGCCCCTCCAATTAGAATGTTGAAAGGAATAACAAGTTTATCTTCCCATGCTGTAGGGGGGTAATGACCATTCACAGTCCCTTCAATACCATCTATAAGCGCGATATCAGGTTTGATTAACTCATAAACATCAACCAATTTTGAATGTAAATTGAAATTATGATCTTTTCCACGATCTTTATGGATAGGAAAACCCCATTGATTCTTTAAACTAAGTGTAACTACTCCCATAGAGTGAGTCTTGAGTTTAGGAATATTAATATAGGTTATTGAATCTCTATTTTCTATAATGTTTACTATAGTTTTTGGCAATCTAAAGGTCATTAAATTATATCCTTTTAAGTCTTTTTTTATAGAATCTTTTCCAGAGAATTCAAAAAGTTTAGTATCTTCTTCATCTAAATATATGATGTTTGCTCCATTTTTTTCGCAAATTTCCCTATAACCTGTAATAGTAAATACTAATCTAGTCAAGTTGCCTTGAGTAGAATTTTCCATCACAAAAATTTTTGCTCCCTTTTCCTTCAAATAAAGAATCACTGCTTCTAAAACTTCTGGTGACGTGTGAGTATGTTTTTTAAAATCTATCCCGTTTACTT
>JAEOTW010000080.1 GCA_016839655.1 Promethearchaeota archaeon
CAAATTGCCCAAACAACACCAATTAGCCCAAAACCACCTATAACAGTAGCCCATGCTGTTATCTCCATTACTTGTGTTGGATAAGGATTATGCCAGGCTGGAAAAACACGTGGATCAAAAAATAATAACCAAGTTAACCAACTTATAATAAAAACAATTAATATCGACAAAATTCCCGCAAGTGGTTGTTTATATCGCGCCATTACAATCATAGGTGCTTCATCTGCGGAAGGGATTCCAACTCTTTCTCCTGCTAAAGCCATAATTTCATCAAATTTAATTTTATTCTAATTTTTGTTAATAAATCTAATAATTATAGTTTTATATTTAAATCATATTTTCAACTTGATTCCTTTTAAAGGTTTAAAAATCTGGTTAAAATAGTCTTTTATAGCTATGAAATATAAAAAAAAAAATTAAATTATATTTTTACAAGTTCATAATCTAAAGAACCAAGATTATTTCTGTGTGCGGCATCTAATTGCCAAGAAGGATCTACTTTCTTATTCATTGTACTAAACTTTTCAACACCAGGATGAAGAGGCTCTGACCATTCTCCATTTTCATCCAAAAATGGAAGTCCTGGAGCATTAGTTACTGCATCAATACATGCTTTATCAATAGCAACAGGATCATTTGAAGCAAAGATTCCAAGATCTGGAACTATAGGAACGCTAGCATTAACTATACAATCACAAACTAGAGTAACATCCAAGGCGAAATTTATATAGCGAACATTTTCTGGACCAAAAGAAGTTACAACAGCAGTAGCATTGTCCATTACACGCTCTATGAATTGTCTATTTCTTCTGAAAGGCGTTGGTAAAATTCCAAATATAGGACAACTTTGTATACATCCAATACAGCCTATACAAGTAGAACTATCTAATACTGCAGATTCGTTTTCGATTTTAATTGCATTTACAGGACAAACATCTATACATTCTTTCTTACATTTAGATGTATTACATACTTTTAAGTTCACCATAAGATCACCTCTAAAATGAGCTAAGAATTTATTTCGTGTGGCTACACAACCCATCCCAAGCTGTTTTAATGCACCACCAAAAGCACCTTGTGGATGTCCTTTAAAATGAGATATAACAACTATTTTATCGTAATTATATAGTCCTACAGCAACTGAAACGTCTTTAAAGTGGATTCCATCTATTTTAACATTTTTTTGGGAAGCTCCCTTATCACCATCCATAAATTTTAGAGGAACGCCCATCAAAGATTCACTATATCCATGCAAATGCGAAATTTTATCATGGTCTTCTTTATTTGTTCTTTGCATGATACTAACTATGTAATTTCTTGAAATCTTTATTGGTTGTCCAGATAGTCCTATTCCTTGGGTCTCTATAAGCGTTGGAATTCCTCCTTTTGACTTAACAGCTTCAACAACTTCATGGACATAATCGTGTCTTAAATAACGAGTATTATGAGCTTCTCCTACATGTACTTTTATTCCTACCTTATCGCCAGTATTAATGAAGTCTAATATTTTATCTAAGAGTAATCTAGTTTTTACTAAATTATTTGTTTTCATGCTTTTTTTATCATTACGAATTGGATTATCTGTGTAATAAACTTCATTAGGAGTTGCCCAAAATACCTTTGGTTTAGTTGACATAATTTTTACCCTTATATATTTTAAGATATTTTTGACTAATTGGAATTCTATTGAGAATTATAAATTAAAAATATGTTAAGAAAATATAAAAAACTTTCTAATCCAAATGAGGGAATATGCCCTAATAACCTACATAAAAGACTGAACTCTATATATTTATAAAAAAGTATCTAAAGTCCTTTGAGTCTTAATAAAATTAATTAGTTTACTACTTGTTTTCCAATATTTATAATCAACCATGAATCCTTCTGCCATCTTTTTAACCGCATCGTTAAAATTATCTAAGATAATTGGTTCACTTGTCCACATTGCATTATTTACAGTTTCTCTTATTACCCATACTCCCAAGGGTACAACATATCCTCCTGAGACTTCTCTAAATATAAGAACTCTTGCTTGTCTTTTAATTTTATATAAATATTCACACACAGATTTTCTCGCAGCATAATAGGCTCCAGTTATATTGCTTGCATAGGACTTTCTTCCTTTATAAAATTCGAAATCAGTCATTATCTGTGGTTTGAGATTACGATTTCTACCATCAAGAGAAATGTTCCAGAGCGTGTTTGGAGCCCATACTTCGTCCATTTCGTATATAAACTTACCAGGAAAAAGGAGAATCTTAAAATGATTATCTAAATAGGTTGCTTCAAAGATCTGGTAATCGTCTATTTCTTGAAATTTTTTAATTTCTTTAATCAAAGCTTTTGAGATTATATCATCAACAGCAGTAATAGTCCATCTTGTTGGCACAATCCTACGCCTTTTTTTCTCTCCAAGTAGTCCTGCTGAGAAAACTCTTTTGATAGTTGATTCTGGAACGCTTCCTTTAAAATAAAGGTGTTCTGAAACAGCTTCAGCCGCGCCCAAATCTGTATCTGAAACACAATAATCCACCTGGGGATGGACTTTTGTATTTTCAGTGATTTCTATCTTTTCTGTCATTCCGACGGGTCCCATAGGCAATGAATGATTGTCCATCATCAATCTAAGGTTCATCCTTTCCAATTTAGTTTCTGTGTCAACGGGTCGAGCAGCCATTGATAATTCCTGTGAAGTCTCCAAAAGTTTTTGAGTTTTCAATGAGGGTGTGTTTTTTCTTGATTTTCGTCCTATAAACACATTTGTTTTAAAATTACTTCTTACTAAACTGCTTCTATAGCGAATGACATCTACCATTTTTTTGCCGTACCATAATTCAGGAGCATCTAAAATGTGATAATCTGATATGTCGAGACCAGTTTCAAACTCTTGAAATGGTATTAATGGCCCAAGATAAACATTTGGATAATTGAAATGACCAACAAAAAATCCTGGAGGGCTTGCACCAAATATTTCAACATCCCTTCTTGTTTTATCTAATTCAAAGGGGACTAAAGATTTCATTACTGATTTTTTTAATAATATTGGGCATGTCTTTTTCCCACATAATAAGCGAGCACCTTTACATCGAAGACAAATATTTTTTTCTGTCGGGGGTCTTACCACACTATTCTCTCTTTAAATTAGAATTGCCTTTAAAAATATTTAGTTTCTTATATTATAAAAAAGATAAAAGAGTTTAAATTTTTAATAATTATATTGAGAAATTAATTTTAGAGTTTTAGCTTTTGATTATAGATGATTAAAGATGAGTGATTATAATAAATATTCAATTGATCTTGATATAAAATTTAAACCATTGGAAGTCATTGATATTTCAACATTAATAGCTAATTGTACAAAAAAATGGCAAAATTTATCTCTATGTGAAGTTAATGATTCGGTTATTAGGCTTGCCGTAATCGAAGGAGAATTTCACTGGCATAAACATGAGAAAGAAGATGAATTCTTTTATGTTATCGAAGGAGTCCTATTAATTGACTTGGAGGAAAATACAGTCTCCCTTAAGGCAAATCAAGGTTATACCGTTCCAATGGGTATTATGCATCGAACGAGAGCTCCCTCTCGTACAGCAGTTCTACTAATAGAAAAGAGTACAGTAAAACCTACAGGAGATTAAATATTTAAAAACATCACAATTGAATAGGACCAGAACCACGTTCAACACTAATTAATTGATGGGAAAGTGAACCAAAATCATATTGAACATAAACAGTTCTTTTATGCATCATCGTTTCTATAAAAAAGAATTTTACAGAAAAAATCCCATCATTCCTAAAAATGGTTGGAAATAAAGTCCATTTTGCGTAATAAGTATTTTTCTTTAACAATTCCATCCCTCTTTCGAAAAGAATCATTTCCTCGGTGTTTAGAGCAAAAATATCATTTCTAATCTCCTTGGTTTTTAAAAAATGATGTTTCTTTTCTAATCTTAATAAAATATTATTTTCGGTAATTTTATGATAATATATAACAAAAGAGAATGGTGAAACGCTTGGAAAGTATTTTTGATGCTCTTTAAGATTTGAAGAGAACCAAACTTTCGATATAATCCGATAAAAGTAATAAGTAATAAAAAAGATAGTATATAGGTTAAGAATGAACCTGATAAGAAACATATCAGAAGGTAAATGAAGTAATATTCCTAATAGAAGAAGCAAAATTACTGAGTTCAACATTGTGAAAAAACTACCTGCTTTTTCGACATAAAAGCAATGTTCTTTTTTAGAAAGAGGATATAAGTAAGGTATTTTCGTAGTTGTTAGGAGATCCATTGATATATGTAATCCATAAAATATTGTACCTATTATCCACGTTATAAAAAACGATTTAGATCTAAAAACTGAGTAAAAAATACTTAAAACCGCAGATATTATTATACCTATAACATAAGAGTGAGAGCCACCGCGATGATCAAGATATTTTGATTTTAAGATTTTTTTTAATGGGAATAAAAAAATATCTAAATCTGGTAAGATAGCAAAAAAAATAGCTATAGATAAATAATCGAAAGTTACCTCCCTTAAAAAAAGGATATACAATAAGGCTCCAAAAACAGAATGGGTGAATAAGTCCATAATACGAAGATTCTACTATAGTTTAGCAAAGAGTTTGATTTAAAAAAAATGTTTCAGTTATTTTTCAAAAGTTTTCACTTTTTCTCATTTGATTAATGTTGATGTGTTAAGATTTTCTGTAAATCACTGTTAATAAAATTAAAATAGGAAATTTATTTTAAAGAAGAAAAACAGAATTCCTATATAAACCAAAGAGGAGAGTTCATTATAACAAAAGCGGTTATAATATATCATACGCGTTCTGGAAATACTAAATTATTAGCGGAAAAAATTGGTAAAAGGTTAAAATCACTGAATATAAATACTGAGATGTATCAAGATATAGATTTTAAGAAAATCGATTCTATTATAGATTTTAATATCATAGGTTTAGGTTCTCCTACTCATTATTATAATATAGCAAAAGAATTCCGAGAATTTTTGTTAAAGATTGCGAATTTCAATCTAAAAGGAAAAAAACTTATTATTTTTGCTACAGGTTCAACCAAAAAAGGTCCTTCAAAAATATGTAAAGATATTTCAAAGATTTTGAGCCCAACAGGAGTTCAAACTCTTACAAAAATAGGTTGCATCAAAAAACCTACTGATGAAATAGATTCTAGAATTGAAAAAACTATATCTGAAGCTAGTCTACTTTGATAAAATTACCAATGTCCTTACTTAGTGTTTTTAACACTTTATCTTCTAATTCTTCTGGAATATGTCTGAAAGAGAATTCTTCCAACTCAGGTAAGAGATTTTGGATAGTTATTCTAGTTAAATAATCTAATTGATCACAGAGGGCAAGTAATTGAAAATGATTTGAATTTTCTATTAATATTGCGCCTCGCCTCACAGTAAAGTAATTCACTTGTTGTTGCAACATTTTTTTCTTTACATTATTCCATAGATCATGAATTCCAAGAAGATAATTATTATCCTGGGGTGAACCACTCTTTTCATTTTGTAGGACTACTTCCCAAGCAGAGTCTTGTGTTCCTATGAATATCGTATAAATTGTACTTTTCTTTGTAGCTTTTTTCTCATCAGACTTTCGGAATGTTAATCTTTGAAACATCCTTCGCAAAACTGAATCTGCTGATTTTTCTATTATTCCACTGTTCAATTGATCTAGATTTTCATTTATTTCATTTTCTAGACTCGATAAATTAAAATCACGAGCAGTTTTTAATGCTTCTTCGAAATACAATTTAGCTTGTTGAGATAATCTACTTTCTGCTGCTAATAAACCTTTTAGTATGCCAAGTCTACAGAGATCTAAATAACTTTGTTTTTCAATAGCGATAGTTTTTGCAAGATCCAAATGATTATATGCATGGTTTAAGTGTTCAAGATTCTTTGTTTCTTGAAAATATTTGAAATAACCTTCAGCAAGTCTAATTTCAATATCACTAGCGTCTTCAACAGATTGATTTTTAAACATAATTTCTCTTTCTTCATTCAAGTGATCAATTAAACTTGACCAATTACTCCTTAATTCTGCTTCTATAGCTTCCAGATCATGCATAAAAATATCACCTACAGGCGATTCTAAGAAATCTGGATCATCAGGTAAATTATTTCTAACAAAATCTATTAGATCAAGAGAATCAGTTTTACCAGCAATTCTTTTTAGAGTGGAAAGAAGATCAAGTTTATAATATGTAGCTATATTTTCTTCTGAAAGGACCTCTTTGCATAGTTTTTCCGATTCATCATACTTTTCAGAAATAAAAAGAGTTTCAGCTATAATACTCATTAAAGAACTTTTTATAAAAAACTCTTCTTGGACAATTGGTAAATCTAATATCGCTCTTTGGCGTTTTAAAGCTTGATCATATAGTCCTTGTTTAGATTCAATGACTGACATATTCGATGAAATTACTGCATTAGTCCTTTCATCACCCATCTCTTCACTAACCTTTAATACAATATCAAATATGTCTAATGCTTTTTCCAAATCTCCACTTGATTGATTGACAGCAGCATAGAAATTTCCTACAACCATTATTATTTCTCGGTTTCCTAAAATCTGTCCAAAATTAAATACAGGTTCAATAACTTCTAAAGCTTCATTAATTTTTCCAAGAAAATATAATCTAAATCCATAATATCCTTGTAAAAACA
>JAEOTW010000081.1 GCA_016839655.1 Promethearchaeota archaeon
GATCAAGAGTAGATACTTCTTTTGCAATTATCCATGGTCTTCTTCTTGCCAAAGGAGTGACTGTTGTTCCTAATTTAATTCTTTTTGTTTTTACTGCAACTGCTGACAAAATTATCCATGGATCTAAAAATGGTTGCGTTTTATTTGAGGACAAAAAGACATGATCCCATAAGAAGAACCCATCCCAACCATTATTCTCACTTAAAATTGCTAAATCAACATAATCTTGAGGATCATTTGTTATACCATAATTAGCAATATAAATTCCAAATTTATTTTTTGGCATTATTAAAAGTGTTATTTTTTTTTATATTACCTTAACTTAAAATGAAAGGTTTATATGATAATAAAGTGGGTTAAAAATTTCTAACTTCCCATTTCAAGTACTTGTTTGACTATAGACAATAATTTGGTGTGAATTATGAAAGAAAGTATAGAATTAAGTTTAGAGGAATTACTGGAATTAATGAGATATGCGTTTCTTCGGTTGGATGGAGCGTGGTTCATGGCTTCTGTAGAAAAAGTTGGTTTGGAGACTGCCACAGAACTAGATATAAGAGCATGGGAAATGTTTTCTGAAAGGTTAGGAAAGAAAATCGCTTCGATGACAAGTTTGGAAGGTGATCTCTCTCAAAATTTGCCAAAAGTACTGAAGATCCAACATACTCTTATGAATATGAATTTAGAAATAGAGGTGATTAATGAGAGTAAAATTATTCATAGAGTTTTAGATTGTGAAGTTTGGAGAATGGTTCAGAAAGTATGGGATAAAGATGCGATCCCTTGTCACAAGGTTACACTAGCAAGTATTAGGGGGTTGCTAAAGGGAGCTTTTCCAGAAAAAGAGTTTGTTTTAAAACATAAAAAGAAAATCCCTCTGGGAGATCCTTGCTGTGAGATTGAAATTTCTATTAAAAATTCATAAGAACCTATGGTTTTGGATTTAATATTTCATTAGGAGTAATATCTCCATAAACTTCATGAGCAAGAGTTTTCAATCCATCTAATCCAATAGGTTCTTCTTTGAGTTTTTCTGATTGCCAAATTTTTAGTTTTTTAAATTCCTCTTTAATTTCTGAGGTATAATTGAGTTGGAGAGATCGAATTTTACTACAAAAATCACACTTTTTAGGTTTAGGAACAATCATATTTATATGTACACCCTCTAATTTGATATATCGTTCTATTAAATCTCTAGCTCTTTTAATTTCTTCAAAACTTGGCTTTTCTGCTATAGTTACTAGTCTAAGAGAACCTATACTATGTATTAGCTCTGAAATTCTTTCTCCACGCTTTTCTAAATCGACAATCATGTTAAAAATTTCTCTTCCCAATTCACGTCTTTCTTCATAATTATCAAATGGTTTAATAATATTTCGCCACACTTTAGAAAAATTTCGAATTGCACCCTTGATAGAATTGTAGAAATTTAATGAGTATTTAAGTACAACTTTAACTTGATCTTCAGGAATCTCAAAAAGAGTAATCATATTTGCAGTCGGAGGGAAATCTGCAATAATTATGTCAAATTGAATATCTTGAGAACTAGAATCTTCAGCATCTAATATCTTTTGAAAAAACATAGCATTTTTTAACGCTAATGGAATAGAATCTGTTGTAAATGTGGTATCTATAAACTTTTCGATTTGAGGAATCCTCCCTACAAGAGGCATTTGCTTTGTAAGGGTTTTCATTTTTTCTATTAAATTTTGGGTATATTTTTTAGCATAACTATCTGCATCTGGTTCAATTGCCCATAAATTCTTTGTTAAAGAAGTGATTTTACTTCCTATCTTCATTTTGAATAAATCACTAAGGTTATGAGCCATATCAAAAGAAATCAAAAGAATCTTTTTAGTCGGAAGTAAATCAGACAGTAAGACTGCTGTGGCTGCACTAATTGAACTCTTTCCTACTCCACCTTTGCCTCCCAGAACGATAATTCTTTCCATAGTTAATTTTACAATTAAAACTTCTAATTAATTATATCAAAAATAAAAATAACATAAAAAACTAATCAAATAAATTAGATTATCATTAATATTCAATTAGCAAAAAATAAATTGTTTGCTTAATTTTATAAGAATATAATATTAAAAATTAATCAATTATTGTTCTTCAAAGTATTAATTTATTCAACCAATCATAATAAAGCATTTTAAAAATTAAATTTAAATTTAAAAACTTCAAAAGTTTTTACAAAATAAGTAAATCAATTAAATTATTAGCAAAAAAATTATCATTTGTTCAGTATATCAAAATTATTGTTCAGACTATAAATAAAAATTAGAAGTAGATTCATAAATCAAGCTTAAAAAATATCATAATAGTATTTCAATAGGCTAAATAATTAAATATTCAATTGGAAATAATTTTATAATTTAATCACGTTTAATTTATTTCATTAGATTCTACTTCTATTATATATGTCTTCCTTTAGATTTTGATTTATTGCGCAAATAAAAATATATTAGAAAAAGTTAAAAGGAAGTGATTGAGATTACAAGTCAAAATGAATTTACTACTAAATATATTATAGAAGTTAAATGTGTCATTAAAGGTGTTGTTGAGAAGTCAGATATTGTTGGTGCTATTTTTGGACAAACTGAAGGTTTACTTTTAGATCTCGATTTGAGAGATCTTCAAAAATCAGGACGAATTGGAAGGATAGAAGTAGAAACTGATGCACAAGAAGGGGTTTCCAAGGGGATTATTAAAATTCCGTCTTCTTTAACTAGAAAGGAAACCGCTTTATTAGCTGCAACGGTTGAAACTGTTTCTAGAGTTGGGCCATGTGAAGCAGAATTTTCTCTTATAGAGATCCGGGATGTCCGTGAAAGAAAACGAAAAAAAATTATAGAACGAGCAACAGAGCTTCTAAAAGAATGGGATCAGAAATCGTTAGAACAGAGTGAAATTGAGGAAAAAATTGATAAAGATATCAAACTCGGAGAAATTATCACATGGGGTTCAGAAAACCTTCCTGCAGGTCCTGAAGTAGAAACTAACTCCGATTTAATTATCGTAGAAGGTCGAGCTGACGTCCTAAATCTATTAAGAATAGGTGTTAAGAATACTATAGCGGTACAGGGAACTCAAATACCAAAATCTGTAATAGTACTAGCTAAAAAGAAAAATTCAGTAACAGCTTTTGTAGACGGAGATCGTGGCGGTACAATTATTCTTAATGAACTTTTACAAACTACTAAAATTGATTATTTAGCTAGAGCCCCTGATGGTTTTGAAGTTGAAGAACTTACAAGGAAACAAATGATTAAATCATTGCAAAATGCAAAACCAGCAATATATTCCAAAAGCGGTAAACCTAAAGGAATTAAAGAAATTGAACCTAGAGGCATTAATGGAGAACTCCAGAAAATATTAAAAAAATTTAAAATTAAAGATGAATCTATAATTGTTGATGCTATAAAGAATATTGGAGCAAGTTTTGCTATAGGGTTTAATAAGAATCTCGAAAAATTATTTGAAATTACTGTTGGAGAACTTTTCGAAAAAATCCGAAACTTTAAGAATACTCAGTATATGATTATTGACGGTATTTTAACAAAAAGACTGCTTTCACTTTCAATAAATATGAAAATAAAATTTATTGCTTGTAGAAATAAAGAAGAAGAATTAATTATTCCTGGACAACTTTCAGTGTTTTTTTATAAATAATTAAGTTTCTCAAAGTAATCAATTAAAAGGTATAAAGAAAAAGATAATTTGAAGAATATAGGAAAGTAAACCCAAAATTGTAATCCCAATAGCCTATATTTTAAAAACTAGGAAATAACCATTTTTTATAGATCAAGTAATATAAAGTATGTTTATTTAATAATAATCAGGTAAGAGGTAGTGCCACAGCAAAGATTAATTGAATTATATAGGAAAGTACACCCAAAATTAAAATTCCTATTGAACATATTTTAAATACTAATAAATAATCTTTTCTTTTAGGCTTATTTGCTATTTTCATTATTCTTTTTGTATTTTGGAAAAAGGTGACAATCCGTTCATACAGACTTTGTTTTTTCTGCTGTTCACCAGTACTATATTTTTCATACTTTGGGTAGCTTGACACAAGAAAAAAGAAATTACTTTAAGATAAAAAGTTATCCTTTAATAAAACTATAATACAAGAAATCAAGAAATTTCAAGTATATTTGAGATAAATAAATCTCGGTCAAATGCTTCTAAGTCCTCATAACTTTGTCCAGTACCAACGAAAAGAATAGGTTTTTTTGTTTCAAATGAGATAGATAATGCTGCACCCCCTTTTGCATCAGCATCAAGTTTAGTCAAAATATTAGCGTCAATTCCCACATGTTTTTTAAATTCTTTTGCCTGAAAGAGAGCATCATTTCCTGCTAAACTATCACCTATAAAAATTACCTGATCAGGCTGAGCTATTCTGCATATTTTTTGTATTTCAATCATTAAATTTTTATCAGTTACCTGGCGACCAGCAGTGTCTACCAAAACTACATCTATTTTTTTAGCCTTAGCATGCTCAATTGCATCAAATGCAACTGAAGCAGGGTCAGACTTATATCCATGCTTTATTACTCGGATTCCGACATTGTCCATATGATAAGACAACTGTTCGATAGCGGCTGCTCGAAATGTATCAGCTGCAGCTGCTACAATCGAAAATCCATTTGTTTTTAAGAAATGAGCAATTTTTGCCATGGTTGTAGTTTTCCCAGTTCCGTTCACTCCAAGAAATACAATTACATAAGGTGAACTTTTTTGTTTGATCTCTTCCATTAAATCAATTTCCTTGTCAGGTGTTAAGATCTCTATGATAGTTTCTTTTAATACATCAAATAACATTTTTGGGGTTGAAGTTAAACGTCCAATCTGTTCGTCTTTAAAAGATTCAGTTATTCTATTACATATTTCATCAGCAGTGTCGATTGCTACATCGTTACTCAAAAGAAGTAATTTAAGTTCATTAATAGTCTTGTCTAACTTTTTTTCTGTTAATGTTTTTTTAACAAATGATGAAAATGTATTCTTTAATTTTTCAAGCATTTACTTCTCCATAGATCTTTAAAATTTGATTGAATATGTAATGAGAATGAGATAAAAAATCTAGTTTTAAGTATAACCTTTTTGGAAATTTTGAGAAATTTGTTGTAGGGCTTGATCTGATTTTTGTATTTGAGTTACTAAAAATTGAATTTGTTGATTATGTTGTTCTATTAATTTGTCAAGATATTCTTTAGCACCTTCTAAATCCTTCTCAATTACTACATCTTGCGAAACAGCTAATAAAATTTTATTAGTATCTCTAATGGATGCTTTCACAAATATGTGTCCCCCAATTGGTACCAATATTTCATCATTTTCATTGACTCCCTCTTTTAAATTTTCCACAGTATTTTTTGTATTTATAACATTGTTTAGAGAAACATTAATAAATTCTAATTGATTCTGAAACATGTCGCGCTGCTCCTTTAGCTCTCGAAATCTCATTAGTTGCGCTTGGTATTCTTGAGAAGGTTCCATTTAAATCAAATCTGTAAAATATTATTTTGTATTTATTCTGATAATTCTCGAATAAGATGATCTTGAGATTCTTCCAGACTAAGTTCTTTAACTTCTTGAATATTGATTTGACGTCTGTATATTCCGATTGAAGTAATTTGGCTTAAAACTTTTTCAAGAGCATCCTTTTCCTTTAATGCTCGTACTTCTTTTCGAAATAAATACTTCTTATGATTCTTTCTGTAGTTCCCGATAATTCTGAAAATTCTAATCTCTGACATAGTAATTTTTAATCATATTTTCAAAGCTATTAAAATAGCATAATATTCTAAAAAATATTAAATTTTTTATTTTATCATCCGCAAGGTTCTTAAGAAAATTATTTTCTAAGTAATTACAGAGGATTTTATATATTTATCATAAACCTAAAACACTTGTAATTCTCATCATTTCTGGACCAGTACACTCACTACCAAAAATCCCACTTTTATCATTTACAACAGCTCCTGATCTTAAATATGGCACCCCACGATTAACAGTAGATACGTCAACTTCTTTGACTTTTAAAATAGAACAAATAAATTCGATTTCTTCATCTGTTGATAATGGATGAATTAAACAACCATAATTATTGGATAAAGATATGGAACCAGGAAGGTAATAATCTGCAAACTCGTAAACCACAGTCTCAACATTTAAAATATCTTGAATAGTTGCTTTATAATTTTCCAAGAAAGAACTAATTATAGCTCCTTTATCATTACATAAAATTAAATTTCCAAACGCATTATCAATTGATTTCAGAACTCCTACATTATAGGAGTCATTCATATATGATTTTAGATTATCCAGTTCATCTTCTCTTATGATGTTTGGTACAATTATTCCATATTTATTCGAAATAGTATATACCCCCAATAAATTGGAATTATTAATCGTAAGGGGATAGAATGGCTGCTCAAAAATGGTTTTAAATTTTTTTAGTAATGGTTTTATTAGAGTTGAGGGATAAAGAATATAGGAATTGTTCGCAGTTAAATATACTCCTATAAAACTTCTTCCAAAAATTTGAGTTCTGAGAATTGGCAATTGTTTTCCTTTAATTTTATATTTCTAAAAAAGAGAATATCATATTTATAATTCTTTAAAGGTCTAGAGAAAGTTATGCTAAATAAACAACTACTAGACCATCAATATTCTTGGTTGCTCTCACCTTTATTTTTCTTGGTGGTTTTTGAATTGATCGCTCCCATATCTTTTCATTTACTTCTTGAGTAATAACCAACGATTCTGGTTTAAAGTGACGTACCATATATTCCCTTAAGTATCTAATTGCTTTCTTGGTTCTTTTATTTCTGGGACCTTTGCGTGCTTTTGCAAGTGGAACAATGTAAATCCTCTCATCTATGATTTCTACTTTGGGTGCTTCTTCTTCCTCAATTTCTTCACCTTCTTTAATTTCCTCTTCAAAAATCTCACTGATCTCTTCTTCTTCAGAAATTTCATCTAAACTGAATTCATCGATTTCTTCAATCTCTTCCTCAGGTTCTTCGGAATCTATTAACTCATCTTCCAAATCATCTAAATCTATTTCTTTTTCTTTTTTCGCCATAATATTTCAAATTTATAATTAATAATTTTAATCTCGTTTTAATCTTGTATTCCTCCATGATCTTCTTGAATACGGACTGCTTCTTACTCTGCGATTTGTTTTTAAAGTGACCCAATTTGGAATTGACTGACTCTGTTTCATTCTCTTTGCTCTACGCAATTTTGATCCTAAATTTTTGTTACGTGCCATTTTTCTTCTTATTTTTTAATTATTTTTTTATATTAAATTCTTTTTTCCTTCCATAGGAACTAATTTGTTCTAGAAGATTTTTAAATGCTTTATCTGGTAAAGGTATTGCTCCTCTTAATTTTCCTGCTTGAAAGAGTTGAATCAATTGTATCTCTATTTGTTCAGCAAATTCAGGTTTAACCATTCGAATATTTTCTAGCCTTTGCCTTCCTTCTGGTGATAATATTTTTCGCATTAACTGGTATTTTTTTGCTTCAAATTCCTTTTCCTGAACTTCTGCCATTTGCTGTTGTACTGCTTGTTGTTTTAATTCTTCTAACTTTTTCCTTCTAATCTCGTCTAAATCCTTGTCGTTACTCACTATATATCCCTATAAAACATATATTTTATGTTTTCTGTCTTGAAATTACATGCGCCATTCTTTCTAATAAACTTATTCCTTCTGGAGAAACAACTCTTCCTTCCTTTTCCATTGGTTCAAGTAATTTTGCGTTTTCTAATTGTTGTAAAGCTACTCTTATTATTTTACCACTTCCCTTAGCAGAGTGATTGAGTCCTGGACCTTTTCGATTTCTTCCCCCATAAAATTTCCTAAGTTTATTCACTCCAATTGGTCCATACTTCTTCACTTTTCTAAGAATTGAAGCACATCTTATATACCAAAAATTCTCAGAATCTTGTGGAGCTAATTCTTTAAAAAAGGCTGTTTTCCAAAATTCTGAATCTTGTGGAGGTGATATTTCGGGATAATCCTTTAGTTTTTCTGCTATTGCCTCAATAAGCATTTCTGCGTTTACTAGAAAAATCGACATATTAATCTTTAATTCTATCCTTCTTTAATAAATATGATACGTTTTAAAAGTCAGAATAGATTAAAAATTTTTCGTATTTTCTGTGTTCTGGGACCATGAGTTATCAAAAAGAATTTAAACAAGCTTTACTTTCTCAACCACATTGCATTTTAGGCAAACATGGAGTCTCAGATGAATTTGTCAACCACGTCGCCAGTTTATTAAAGAGATATAAAATAATAAAAGTTAAAGCATTGAAGTCTGTAGCTACTAAAAAAAATATAAAAGAATTAGCTCAAAGAATTTCAAAATTAACTAACTCTTATTTAGTAGATATCAGAGGAAAAATCTTTATACTTTCATTATATAAAATTAAAAAGATTAATTAAAAATCGGATTAAAATAACTTAGATGCCTAAGCATAATAGAAAAATTAAATTCATTGTTAAAGAAATCGCAGATTCACGAATGCTTTATTTATTTCAAAAAGCACATGAAGTTTTTCCACAAAATAAGAGTTTAGCAAATCGATATGCATATTTAGCAAGACGATATTCTCAAAGAGCTAAGTTAAAAATACCATTTGAATGGAAAAGACGTATATGTCATAATTGTAAAATGTTTTTATTCCCTGGACGAAACTGTAGAGTTAGAATGCATTCTCAGAAAGGAAAAGGGTCTCATGTCTCCTTAACATGTTTTGAGTGCAATAAAACCACGAGATATTTTATTAAAACAAACAAAAAAAGGAAATCTTAATATAAATTTAACAAATTTCAGGAATCCGAAGATGCCATTGATCCTAATATTGGTCGAATGTGGATTAGAACTAATTCCAAAACATTTAAGAGATTATCCCTCTGTTAAAAAAAACTTGTCGTCAAAAATTTACTCTTCACAACTCTTGGATAACGCGCTACATCACTCCGCAATGAAAAAATTAGAAAATTCAGAAAAAAGAGGTCGGCCTGATATTACTCATTTATGTCTGCTTAACGCTTTAGGATCTCCTTTAAATAAAACTGGTAATTTGAAGCTATTTATACATACTGTAAATAATAGAATTTTTGAGTTTAATTCAGAAATTAGAATAGCACGAAACTACAATCGATTTAAAGGATTAATGGCAAAACTTCTAATCGATAATGGTATAATTGTTAATGGAAACCAGTTGATTTCTCAATTTAAAGGAAATATAAGCAATTTAGTAAATACATTCAAAAGTCCAGAAATTTCACTTCTTTCAAGTAAAGGTAAACTAATTAAGGAATATAATCAGCTCTTCAAAGAGGACTCCTCTAAAAATATTGTTTGTATAATTGGAGGTTTTCAGAAGAGGACCTATTCAGGAGAAATATTAAAATTATCAAAAAACGTAATTTCTTTATCAAAATATTCTTTAGATGCTTGGGTAGTTATGAGTAAGATTATCAATTTCTATGAACTTTATCATAAGATAACCTAAAATTCCTAAAAACAGAAAAGTTAAAAGAAACTAAACACTTTATTTAATACTAATTTTAATTAAATGAGTATTTTGCGCTCGTTGTGTAGTGGCTATCATCCAGGACTTCCAATTCTGGGACCCGGGTTCAATTCCCGGCGGGCGCATAATTTAATACAATTTTTTATCTCGTAATTTTGAATAATAAGATCGTGAAAGAACAGTTTCACGAAGTAATTTTTTTAGTTAAGACTTAATAAGTTAATAAATCATTGAATATTAAATCCTATTTGATAATTGTAAAATATTAGAGGGAGAAAAATGAATAGATCAAAATTGGAGATTGGATCATTTCTGATACTTTTTATGGGTATGTATACCATAGTAATGGCATTTCTTTGGATATTTGTTACTGAGATAATGTTTGTAAGTGATTTTGCATATTATACAGGTTTAACATACCAACAATATTTAGCTATTGCTCCTGAATTTGCACAGATTTACATTATAACAAAAAAGTTGGTTGGTTGTATTCTTTTAGCTAATGGTGCTATGGTTGTATTGATAAACCAAAAAAGCTATCGCAAAGGTGAAAAATGGTCTTGGTATGCAATTCTTATAGGTGGTGGGATCTCTTGGAGTACATTTATTATCTACAAAATTTATATTGGATATATTGGAGTAAGTATGATTACGTTCGTTATTGGAATTACTCTTCTCGTGGTTGGTTTAGTTCTTCCCGTGAAAGAAATATTGAGTAGAAAATCTTCCTAATGAAAGAATTTATCCAAATTTTTTAATGTATGAGTTACTTTTACACCGATCGATTCTTTAAAGCCCAATGTCTTATAAAATGAGGAAGCCTTTGAATTATCTGTATATAATCGAAGTAATTTAAAATGCTTAGCACTAATACAAATAATTTTTTTCATCAATAGAGTGCCTAAACCTTTTCTGCGATATTTCTGGGATATATATACATGTCTAACACGTCCTATAAGGGGATTATCGATATACGGATCAACATTCAATCCGCCAAATCCTATGCACAAATCAGATATGAATATTCCAAATAAAGTTTCGCCTTTTTTTGTGAAATCATTCAAACCACTCTTCCATTCATTGATTGTTCGATTAACGAAGTTATAACCTTCAGATTGAGCTTCAATAGCTAAATTTTCCAATAAATCCAAATCTGAGGCGTTAATCTTTTTTATAACAATTTCCATATCCATAAATGAAATTGGGTAAAATTTACATATAGTATAAATATATTGTTGATATCAGAAATTCAATTCTCTAAGATAAGACTTCTAAAATTTTGGTCAAAATTCTGGCTTTGCCGCCTGTAGATTGAAGTAATAGCTTTCCACAAACCACGCATTCTACATCTGTAGCAGAACACCCAAAGATGATTTGTTGATTTCCACAATTTAAACACTTTACACGTAAAAATCTACTTTTTGGTTGAGGAATAAGTTCCTTTTCTTTTCTTTTATGTACTATAATTTATCACTAATTTTATGTTTCTTGTAATTCGAGTCGTTTTACTCGATATGATTTGGCATAATGTTTTTTTCCGCATTCAGAACATTCTAATATGGGAGTTGATCTCTTATTTATTTTGGCATTTTTATGGAAAATTTCTTTAGGGAATGAACCATATCCCCTCTTTTTCCGTTCGACTCTTCTGCGTCCTTGATTTAGCATACGTTCTTTACCTTTTTTATATAGATTTACACTATGCATTTTATGTGACCGGCATGTTGGGCAGTATCTTCGTATT
This sequence comes from Promethearchaeota archaeon, assembly GCA_016839655.1. The sequence goes on from JAEOTW010000081.1 coordinate 11,316, forward strand.
GTCCGAGGGTATTTCAAATTTTAACAAACCACTTTTATCTGATAACCTAAAATAATTATTTATAAATTTTAAATTTTATTAGTTCTGGTTAGTTCTTTTTGAAAACCATCTGTATAATAAAAAATAATTTATATCTTATTTACATAATGTTAATAAAAACATATTAATTGAGATTATAAATGTTTAAGGAGAAATTTAGCGAAGGAGTTATAAGTGCTAAGCAATTTGATAGAGAAGATATTGAATATATCTTAAAGAAAGGCAAAGAAATGATTAATAAAAAGAATTCGAATCTTCTTCATGGAAAAATATTGGCTACACTATTTTTTGAACCCTCTACTCGGACTCGTCTTAGTTTTGAATCTGCTATGTATAGATTAGGTGGGAGTGTAATTGGATTTCATTCTGGAGATGTTTCTTCTATAAAAAAAGGTGAAAGTATCGCGGATACAATAAGAACTGTAGAAAATTATAGTGATTGCATAGTCATGAGGCATTCACTTGAGGGAGCTGCACGAATGGCATCGAAATTTTCTAAAGTTCCTATAATTAATGCTGGATCCGGAAGTGGAGAACACCCAACTCAAGCTTTATTAGATCTTTTAACGATTACTGAGGAGATTGGTTCATTAGATGGATTAAATATTGGCCTGATGGGAGATCTCAAGTATGGAAGAACGGTTCATTCGCTATCGATTCTGTTATCAAATTTCGATATAAATATTTATTTCATTAGTCCCAAGGAATTGAGAATGAGAAATCGAGATAAAGATTTTCTGCAACAGCGACAAGTTAAATATAAAGAAATTACAGATTACAGGAAAATTCTGAATATTTTGGACGTTCTTTATATGACACGGATTCAAAAGGAAAGGTTTGCTGATTTGGAAGAATATGAAAAAATTAAAGGAATTTATATTTTCGGGAAAGATGATCTTAAAGATACAAAAGATAACTTTAGATTATTACATCCTCTTCCGAGAATCTCAGAAATTTCTCCTAGTGTTGATGATTCAGAAAAGGCAATTTACTTTAAGCAGACTTATTATGGAATCCCTATGAGGAAAGCACTCTTAGCTGAATTGATGACAAATTAATTCTTTAAAAAACTCTTTTCTTTTTAGTTCAATTTCTTAAAGTATACCGGTTCTTAATGAGACAGCACCTATTTTGGATTCAATTATAGTTTTGAGGGCATTTTGTAAATCAAATTCTTCTTTATCTAATTTTATTCTAAATAAAGCTCCATTTTCCATAATGCTTTGAAATTTCTCAAATAATGAGATCTTTTTATTTAGCGAAAGATGGGACTCATCTCTTATCAAACTTGAGGAGTAGCCTCCTATCTTATCGTTGTATTGCGTTGCACCATTATGCCATGAGTCTTGTAAATAAGAATCATAATGAGGTTGGCTTAAAATAAAGTTATTGTTACTTATACTGTTTTTTTCCTCTATAATCTTCTTCATTAATGTCAGTATTTTCAATGCAAAAGATTCGCTAATTTCAGTTTTATCAAGTTCAATTCCACAGTGACTTAAAATTGCTTCATTAAAGCCGAAAAAACTGATAGATTTTAGAGATTCGTTGAAGATTTCCTTTTTGCTACTCTTTAAAATATTTGAAATAATGAAATTCCATTGTTTAAGTAAATTTAATTTTTTCTGCACTAATTTCTCCTTATATTCAAACAATTCAAAAACGGAAAATAGTTTTTCTTGCAAAAATTCCAAAAATTTTTCATCATTTTGCTTAGCCTTTAATGAAATGATTGGTAAATTAATTAATATCTTATCTAATATGACTTGGTGTGATTGAGGATTTGGTATTTGAATTATGGATGAATTAAATAAATTTGATTTGGTTTTATCATACAAAATAATATTTTCTTTTAAATTATTAACAATTAAATTAAATATATTATTATATTGCGAATCTGAAGGATAAAACACTGAAGATTCAAATAATAATAAAGGTTTAATAAGCTCTCTATATCTCGTGTCAAATGAATTAAGAAAAGTTTCATCTATAATTTTCTGATTTGAAGGACTCCCATTATAATTAAATTCTAGTGTTAGAGAAGGTTTTGCCTTATTAGAAAAATTATTAAATCTAAGAATTTGAGATACCAATAAAGGGAAGTCAGAGGAAATTGCTTTCGGCAAGGAAAATGCAGAGAGGAATTGATTGTTAAAATCCCCTAAGACTAAATCCTCTGAATAGAATTTTTTTAGATCATATAAAAGATCTAAGAATTGAATAATTAGTTCTGAATGATTCAAATCATTCACAGTATTATATTTAAAATTATTGTTTCTCTTGAAGAGATATTCCATTAATGTTTTAGTATCGATGTATAGACTTAAAGGCCTTAAAGCCCAATAATTTAAATGTAAAAGAGCGATTTCCCCAGACAAATACAAATCAGCTAGATTCTTAGGTATAAGATTTAGAAGTAGAAATTGCTCAGAAACATCAGAACCTAATTTTTTAATAAACGTTTCAGGATTTATCCCCTCACAGCTTGATTCAAATAATTTAGATACTTCAAAAGGAGGAGTTCCTAATCGAGTTAATTTATGTCTTACTTCTTCTAAACCATTTTCTAACAGGATTGCATTAATATATTCTCGCATTAAAGGAGCAGTTAAATATTCTATATTTGTCTTAGAAAGACGTTCTTCTACTTCACGAGCAATTTGTCTAGCCAAAAATTGTTCCAATTCCCCCTCTACAATTAAATATTCCTCAATTTTACTAGCATCAAAAAGTTCTTTAGAATATTTTGAAGTTCTGATCATTCTGCTTTGATTTTGCTTGTCTATGATCTGTTCAATTGATAGGATTTTATCTAAAATTTGCTCCCCTATAATTGTAATAGAATATCCCTCTTCAGAAGAATCTATTAACTCACTTTTTTTTAGAGTGTTTAAGTGAAAAGACAAATTCACAGTTGAAAAATCATTTCCTAATACCTCCTTTTGTATTCCTGAAAATGATAAAGGAGTTTTAGTGTTTTTCAGCTTTTTTAAGATATCTATTCTAACCTTCTGACCTAAGGTTTTTAGTTGTTTTTCTAAGATGTTATGATTTTTGTCGGTATCCAATTTATATATTAACCCTGTTCTAATTTGTTAATTCTGCTTAAGTAAATATTATATCTTTTAAATATATAAAAATTTAGAAATTTTCTTTATGATCAGTGAATAAGGATAATATGTGGGTGATATCACTCTAATAAATAGAAGAAATAATTTAAATCTCGATTAAATTTATTTATAATAAATTCAGATTCTAAATTTCATCTAGATTCATTATTTGGATTTTAAAAATTGGACTCCTTCTTTGTTATATTTTATTGAGATATTCACCTAGATATAAAAAAATTTATAAATTTGTAAAAAAAAACGTGAAAACAAATAATGTCTAAAAGAGAACAAATTACTGAATTAGTTGTAGAAAAAAAGGAGATTTTGGAAGAAAGTAGAGAGAATTATTTCCAAGTAGATATCCTAAAAGCGGCGATGATCTTTTTAGTTATTTTTGACCATATAGTCTCATGGAATATTAAATCATATGCTGCGGTTTCTCTTTGGGAGCGTATCTCCATTCCAGTATTTTTAGTAATAATGGGATTTAATATGGGGCGCTCATTTCAAAAAGAAGGATCAAAGACACTAAAAGAATTATATTCTTGGCAATACTTCAAGAAGAAGGTTTTTCGGTATGTTTTGCCGTTTTTAGTATTATACATTGCTTCAACATTTATTGGCTTGTTTATGTATGGTTTTGATTTAACAGCAATGTGGTGGGGAC
>JAEOTW010000011.1 GCA_016839655.1 Promethearchaeota archaeon
AATTCGGTTGGTAAGTTTTCTTTTCCCACTAAACTAAAAAAAGTTTTTTGAGCTCCACCGCTCGCAATTACAATATCAGCAGTTATTTCTTCACCGTTCTTTAATTTTATCCCAACGGCTTTATTGTTTTCAATTAAAATCTCTTCAACCAAGCTTTTTGTGTGAATTTTTCCACCGTTTTCTTCGACGTATCCGGCGAAAGCTTTTACTAACTGCTCACATCCATTTTGCACATAATGGTAAACTGGTAATTTTCCTCCTTTAATTTCGATAGGGATCCGTATGTCAAAAGCAGTTTCGACATTTGAAATGGGTACTCCTAATCCCGGAAACTCGCTTGGTTTTACGACGAAATCGGCAAGGATCCCCATGAAGACCGCTTTTAATTTTGGTTCGTCAAAGAAAGTATCCATCACTTCGGCAGCGCTTTTATCCATATATTTCTTTACTTTCAAAAATTTAGGAAAAATTTTTAATTTCAGCCATACTGCTTTTAGGCCTTTTGCCCATTCTAACCGATTACTAATAGCCATCAGAGTCATAACTTGATCGTAGTAGCGATAATATTCGTCCAATCCCTCGCTTTCGGACGGAAATAGCGCCTTAAAATATTCTCTACGCCAATATTTTCCCTTAAATTCTTCAGGTCTCCATAATGCAAAATCAGGAAGCACTTGTCCGCGATCTTTTCGAATAATGTTTATTCTATCATAGATATCTAGTTCTGTCAATATTTTTCCAAGCCTTTCGTGTGGAGCTAAACCTTCCAACAGAAGAGGTCCAATATCCCAAGAATATCCATCTTTATGAATGGTGGCAGTCACACCTCCAATTTCTGAAAATTGTTCGTAAATTGTTACATCGTGACCGTCGCGACACATATAAGCAGCAGCAGTAAGTCCAGCTAAGCCGGAACCAATAATGACGATTTTCATATTTCGCAAGCTTTTTTTTTTACTATCAAAAAAGTTTAATGAAATTAAAATATTTTTAAATTGAATGCGAAAAATGAAATGTTGTATTAGAAATTAAAATTCTGCTAAATAACTCTGAGTCAGAAGATAATGAATGTTATTAAAGAACTAGAGAAATTTAAATTAGTTCCAGTAGCTGTAATTGAGGAACAAAAAAATGCTATTCCTATAGGAAACGTTTTACTAGAAGCAGGTTTGCCTGTTATTGAAATTACATTTAGAACTGATAAGGCTGCAAAATCCATAGCATTACTGAAAAAAGAGATTCCAGAACTGTTATTAGGTGCTGGCACGATCCTTAAAATCGAACAAGTAAAAGCTGCTGTTGAAGCAGGTTCTCAATTTATTGTAACTCCTGGATTTAATCCAACTATAGTTGATTATTGCATAGCTCGAAATATTAAAATAATCCCCGGTCTTAATAATCCTTCATTAATAGAATGGGGATTAGAAAAGGGTTTAAATGTTTTCAAATTTTTTCCAGCAGTCCTTTCAGGAGGGATTGAAATGCTTAAATCATTCTCTGGACCTTATCCCAGCGTTAAATTTATGCCTACAGGTGGAATAAATGATAAAAATTTGGTTGAGTTTCTAAATTTAAAAAATGTTATTGCATGTGGTGGAAGTTGGATTGTAAAGAAAAATTTGATATCTTCAGGAGATTTCGCAGAGATAAAAAAATTAATAAAAAAAGCCCTTTCGCTAATAAAATCTACAATAGAACGCATTGATTAAATTCAAGTTCAAATAAAATAAAACATATTTAACATATCACCAGCGCCAAAATATATCTTCAGCATGTCCTAACATATTTTCAATCTTAATTTTTTCTCCATTATCGAGAACCACATCTCCATTGTATAGCCCATGAAGCAAAGAGGAATTTAGGTATATTACACCGAAATTTAGTTTTTCTCTATGGGGGATAATTGGATCTAAAGTCATATTGAACCTATTGTCGTTGCTTGTGAACTTCCAAGGTTTAGTAGGATCTCTATCCTCATGGTGAAACTCTACTTCATCAAACTTATGCGCTTTGCCATCATAAAAAATGATGTTTTCGGTATGAGTAGATAAATCTCCAAAACCGTAACCAATATTAAAGGCTACAGGCGCTCCATCAACGAGCCCACAAGCTGAACCCCATAACCAATGAGTCTTATAAGGCCATATACCGCGCCCCCAGTCCATAAGTGCGTAAGAAGATTCAGGTTCAAAGGAATACGATTTATCCCCAATCGCGATAGAACCTTTTGCAGGCATATAATTTATCTTATGGTTATAATAGAACAATCTCGGATCCTCTTCATAACCAGTAACAACAACAGTATTATCTGCTTTTGGATCATCTTGCAAAGTAATAATTCCTTTTAGTCCCTTATCTTGAAAATTTGGATCGTCAATAGTTAGAACTCTCGTATTTTTTTCTCTTGAAATTGTAGCTTTAAATTTATTGGTAGGAAATTCGATTTCACTGTCTTTTAACGAATT
>JAEOTW010000082.1 GCA_016839655.1 Promethearchaeota archaeon
ATAGGAAAATATAAGATAATTGATAAAAGCGCAGCCATAGGAAATGTTAAAAACCATATTAAAACTATTTTCCATAATCCTCTTTTAACAGGAGTATGACTTGCCTTAGATAAACCAACTAAAGAGGCAACTAACATATGAGATCCTGATAAAGGTATTCCTAGTGCCGTTCCAAGAAATAAAATTGCAGCTGTAGGGATTTGTGAGGCAAAGGCAGTACTAGGATATAATTCTGTAATTCTTCCAACACTTTTAATAACTCCTCGTCCTAATACTACTAATCCTCCTGCTAGACTTAAGCCAGTTATTAAAAGCAGTAGATTTATTTGTATATCTCCTATCCCCACAACAATACCTACCGCATTTGAGCAATCATTTCCTGCTCTTGCAAAAGCCGTAATGCAAATTACAATCAGAACAATATACGAGAAAATTTTTTCTGTTCTTTCATAGGCTTGAAAGCCATTAAGACGTTTTACTTTATAATGACGCATAAGCTTATAGACAAAATATGAGACTATAAAACCTATAATAGGAGATAATATCCACCAGATGCTTAACTCAACAATCTGTAACCATTCGATACTGACAACAGGAGTTACACCAAGACCTATGATAGCTCCAATTGTAGCATGTGTTGTTGATATTGGTAAACCCAATGCAGAGGATAATATCAACCAAATGGCAGTAGAAACTAATATAGTTATGACAATTGCATTATCAATGCTTAATAATATATCATCCCCAACAGTTTTACTAACTGCTTCACCCAATATAAAAGCTCCTGCTATTGCAAATATAGAAGCTAAGATCAAGATTTGTTTCATATTTAGAATTCTTGAACCATAGAGTCCAGCAAAGGTTTCATCATTCGCTCCTATTCCAAACGCGATAATAATTGCGATGACTAAAAAAATCGTTAAAATAATTGAAATTTCAATCACCCCAATTATTTGCTTGGATATTTGACTATCAAACTTCTAAGAAAATCACTAATCTCTTCAGCCCTTACAATCATACCAAACATTTTAATACATATTTTTGATGTCAAATATACTCGAAGGGATTTTTCTTGTGGTTTTTGATAAATTTTATCTAGGACTTTATATTTTGCTTGACGTGCACTTCGTTTAAGTGTTTCAATATGAAAACTTTTCTGATAAGCAGTTTTAAAATCTGTTTCCATAAGGTTTACCATATCTACTAAGGTGTCAATTGTTTCTTGATATAAGTCGTTAAGTGTTTTAGTTTCTTTCTTTATATCTTCAAAAAGTTCAAAAGGATATACTTTCAATCCCATTGCTAGCTCTTCTGAGCTATCTGAAACAATATCCAAATATTTTATTAGTCTATAACGATCTTCAACTAGAAAAGGAAGAGATCGTTGATCTTTATAAAGTAAATTAATATATGCTTCTTTAGCAAGGTCTGCATTATGTTCGCATTCCATTACTTTATCTAATTTTTTCTTATTTAGTTTCCCGTTTACCAAATCATTAATACACTCATGAAGTAATAATGAGCCGTTTAAAACTTCTCCATTAAATTTACTAGCAGCATTCAATAACTGACTTCTTTTATCACTTTTTAACTTCAATTTCATTTATTTCACCAACAATAATTTATATAAATAAAAAATTGGTTGTAATAGTCACACATATCATTTACTTCTTAAAAAAAATTTCTTTTTTTGATTTAGTAATAAAGACATTCAAATTCAAAACAATATTATAATTCACAACTATAATTACTTTTTATCAACGTTATTACTTCTCTTGCCGTTTCTTGAGATAAACTTCAATGATATAATATTTGATGAAAAAGTACAAACTTATTGTATAAATTCTAATTTTAGGTGTCCTAGTTATGGTCATTCTTGGGCTTGCCCACCAGAAGCACCATATTTAGAACAAGAAGTCTCTAAATATATAAAATTTTATCTTATATTTGTTAAATTCAATTTAGATTCCTATGTTGAAAAGGAAAAACTAAAACATCCTAAAAGAAATGAGATTAGTATAAGAAATGCACTTTTTATGAAAAATCTTCTGCGAGACGATTTAGAGGAAGAAATTAAAAAATTTCTTAAAGATCATCAAGACTTATATAATGAAAAATTTGTATTATGGGATGGATTTTGTAGAATATGTTCTAATGAAAAAGATAATGGTTGTACTTATGACGAGGGTGAACCTTGTCGATATCCAGATAAAAAGAGATATTCTATGGAAGCTGTTGGAATAGATGTAACTCAATCTGTTAGAAATTTAAAATTTAATTTAGAATGGCCTCCTAATGAATTTGTTTATCGTTTTGGTTTAGTATGCTTTAAATAAAAAAGTAAGAAAAAGTAAAAATTAAAAACTGACATTTTCTAATATTATAGTTTCTTTTCGATCTGGGCCAATTGAAACCATGGCAATTTCAGTTTTCAACATTTCCTTAATTGCTTGAATATAAATTTTCATTGCTTCTGGAAGAGCATTATATCCTGCTTCAGCAATCTCCATCCATTCTTCTCTGGTTTTTTCATCCCAACCCTCAAAGGTTTTATAAATAGGTTTACAATTTTCAATTATTTCTGATTGTATTGGCCAACTTTCAAGTATTTCACCGTCCAGTTCATAATCAGTACAGATTTTAATTGGATTGATACCGTGTAACGCATCCAAGAGAGTAAGAACAATTTTATCAACCCCATTAACCATTATTCCGTATTTAATATTGAAAAGATCTAACCATCCCACTCTTCTAGGTCTTCCTGTAACTGTACCATATTCATGACCTTGCTCTCTAATTCTATGAGCAATATTATCAAATAATTCTGTTGGAAATTTACCTTCCCCCACACGAGAAGTATATGCTTTCACTATTCCAATTATTTTACCTATTTTTTTAGGAGGAATTCCAGTACCTGCGCAAATACCCAACGCATTAGCATTAGATGATGTACCGTATGGATAAAATCCATGATCTAGTCCGAGAAGACTACCTTGAGCTGCTTCAAAAAGAACGTTTGTTCCAGAATCGATGGCTTTATTTAAATAATAAGCTGTATCGATTACGTAAGGTCTTAGCTGCTCACCATAAAATTTATATTCCTCATAAATCGTATTGAAATCAGAATCCCAATTTGGATCATAAACATTGATAAGTTCTTTTTTAATTTTATATAATTTCTCCAATTTTATTTTCAAAAGATCAGGAGTTATTAGATCAAAAACTCTTATACCCCATCGAGCTGCTTTATCTGAATAAGTAGGGCCGATTCCTCTTTTGGTCGTGCCAGCTGCATAATTTCCTTTTGTTTTTTCTTCTAATCCATCCAAAATTCGATGAAATGGAAAAATTACGTGCGCTGTTGAACTCAATTTTAAGTTAATTTTCTTATTTAAATTCTTTAGATTTTCAATTTCTTCCAGTAAAACTTTCGGATCCACCACACATCCATTAGCGATTACTCCTTCTTTTTCTAAAGGTGCTCCAGATGGCATTAATTTAAATTTGTACTTAATTCCATTAGCTTCTATAGTATGACCTGCATTATTCCCTCCATTGTATCTAACAACGATATCAGCCTTTTGTGCTAAAAAATCAACAAATTTTCCCTTCCCTTCGTCACCCCACGATAATCCAATCACAGCAATAGTTTTACTCATATACCATTTTCCTTTTGATAATTTTGTATAATTTTAATCTTAATCGAATCCAAAATAAGTTATCATATCAACTTTAAAAAATTTTTGGTTGATGAGAACGGAAATAAGGAATATAAGTAATCATTTTTATATTCGAATTTTCTTGTAAGACATAATCTTATTTTATAAAATAATAATTAAGAAAACAGCTCCTTCTATAGAATCTTGCCTACTTTCAAGAAAACTGTTCTAATTGATCTCGCTCATAACGAAATGCTAAATATAGATGAAGAAGATTTTTCTGAATTCCTTGATCTCCTTAAGAAATTGGACCTAAAAGTTAAGAAGAATGAGGATAGCCGTATTACAAAGGAAATTCTTAAGGATACTGATCTCTTAATTCTTGGCAATCCTATTGATGATTTCTTTTCAAGTATAGAAATTAAACATATTATAGATCATGTAAGAAGTGGTGGCGGATTATTATTATTAAGTGAATATGGGGCAGACTACCTTCAAAAGACTAACTTAAATGATATTTCTGGAAAATTTGGTATCTTTTTTGAGAAGAATATAATCAAAGAGATGAATACTAATAATCATAACTGTACTAGTATTTTGCATATTCAAGATTTCGAAAAACACCAAATTACCAAGAATTTAAGAGAACTTATTATCGGAGGTGCTTGTTCCTTATTTTTGAGTAAGGATGTAAAACCATTATTGCAATCAAATGTTACATCTGTCTGGTCAGAAGTATACAATAATACATCTGAAGAATGGACTAAAGATCAAGAGAAACAACAAATTATTGCAGCTTACACGGAATTTGGGCAAGGAAAGGTTGTAGCTATTGGAGATATCGATATTTTTACGGCAAATTCAAGAATGGGTATAAACACATTTGATAATAGAAAATTCCTCCAAAATCTTATTAACTGGTTAATAGAACCTGTAAGAGAATCTAAAGTTTTATCATTTATCCTTGATCAACTTGGTGATCTCCAATATGAGATTAAAGAAACGAATAAAATTCTTAATAATATTATTGAAACGATGACTATCTTAGAAAAACGGATAAGCTATATAGAGAAAAAATCAAAATTACAAAAAAAATCATCAAATTTAGAAGAAGATTTAGAGCTTTAAACTCTGAAGTATATTTAGTGATATTAAGCAAATTGATTTGTCAAATTTAAGACTTATACACAAAAAAACAAATATATTATTTAATCTCGAATTTAACAGCACATGATTGATCATTCTTATGATCAGATTTTTTCTGCTTTTGAAGAAACGGCAAATAGTTATAACCGAAAAAACCAGTATTTTGACATTATATATGACTCAAAATCATATACTTACATTGAAAAAAATCCCTATACAGAAACAATTTCCGTGAATGTGAAAACCTCTGGGATAGTAGCTAGAACATTTGATGGAACTTGGAAAGAAGTTGCGTTTGATAATATTTCCAATATTGGTAATGCTACTGCGAAACTGCCTAAAGTTAAGAAAAAAGGTGATAAAATTGCTGAATTTGAGAGTTGGATTTTCAACAAAGAAATCAAACCCAAAATTAATCCAGAAGAATTGCCTATTGAAGAAAAATTAAATAAAATTAGGTATATCTTTGACTTTATTCAAAACTATGATAAAAGAATTGCTATGTGCCAATTAAAATATAAGGAAACTAAAATTGAGCGGATTTTTGTGAATAATGAAGGAAGTCAATTAAGACAAGTTATTCCTCGCTTAAGGTTTTTTATTTTCCCAATTGCTAAAGAAGGTGCGACAGTTGATTTTGATCATTCTTTAATTGAAACTCAGGGGGGTTTTGAAATTTTTGATGAGTTAAATGATACTAAATTAGAGAATATAACAAAAAACTCCTTAGAAATGCTAAAAGCTAAAAAACCACCTTCAGGTAAACTTCCAGTAATTGTAGATCCTAGCATGGCAGGGATAATTGCTCATGAAAGTTTTGGTCATGGTTTAGAAGCCGATCAAGTATTGAGAGGAAGAAGTTATCTCAAGAGTAAATTGAATAAACAAGTTGCTTCCGACATATGTATAATATGTGATGCACCTAATATGGAAGGGCAGATAGGATCTTATTTCTTTGATGATGAGGGAATAAAAGCAGGAAAAAATATTTTAGTAGAAAATGGAATTTTAACAAATTTCATCTATGACAGAAGAAGTGCCTCAGTACTTGGTAAAAGTCCTCAAGGAAATGGAAGAAGGCAAAGTTACGCTCATGTGGTTCATCCAAGAATGTCTAATACCTACTTCGAACCAGGGGATTATGATCTAGAAGAAATGATATCTGAAATTAAAGAAGGTGTAATATGTAATCATTCATTTTTCGGAATGGAGAGTCCATTAGAAGGCACGCTCCAAGTGTCCTCAAAGAAGGGATACTTAATAAAAAACGGGGAAAAGTCTCAATTGTTAAAAGCAATAACTCTTAGTGGACTTGTCTTGGAAATATTACAAAATATCGATGCAATTAGTAAGGGACCTATAGAACTACATGGGGGTGTATGTGGAAAAGGCCATGCTGATAAAATACCTGTAAGCGATGGGGGTAGTTGCCTAAGGATTAAAAAAGCGCTTGTTAGCCCTGGTTAAAATACAAGGTAAAATATTATTAACGATTCACTAATGACATACGTTTCCTTGAAATTTCCAATAGAGTAGTCAACTCTGTCAACTCCTCATCCTCAAAACAACTATTAAAATACGGATCCTTAAAATTGTTATTAAATAATGAGAGTCTTCTTAAATAGTATAATTGATCAATGTCTTCAATAACCGTGAGATTATTATTATCAAGAATTAAGTCACGTAAATTCTCTAATCCTTCCAGACCCTTTATTTCGCGTATATTATTATTGCGAAGGGATAAAAAAGATAAATTAAATAAATTATCAAGACCCTTTATCTCATTAATTAAATTATAACCTAAACTCAACTCTATTAAGCTCCTTAAATTATTAAGATTCTTGATCTCTCTAATTGAATTATGAGAAAGGTCCAAAAATTTCAAATTCTTTAAATTTTCCAATCCAATAATTTCAACAATATTGTTGTCTTGTAAATTAAGATTAAATAAACTCCCTAGATTCTCAAGTCCGTCTATAATTTCAATTTTATTCGACCTTAAAGAAAGAACATGAAGATTCTTTAAATCTGATAATCCTTCTATCTCAGAAATTCGCGTGAAGCTTTCCTCAAATATTGTTAATCTGTAAACACCACTATAATTTTCGACATAATATTTCCTACCATTTACCATAACAAAATCTCGAATTATTATTACACCTACTTATACACTCTTGATTATAAATAATATAAAATATTAGGTATTTAAATTTTATACAGAATAATCTATGAATTCATGAAAAACAATCTAATCCTATTGAATGCTTCTTCTAACTAACGATTTGCTTTGATGAGCATATTGACTACAACTTCAAGTATAGTAATATCTGGGGTGAGAGAATAACAGATACGTTTGAATTAGAAGAATTCGAGCAATATTTTAAACAGCTAAATAATTTTTTTCGATTAAGACTTTAGATAATTGAATTAGTTTTAAATTTCTCCTTTCATATATATTATAAATTTTAATATGAAGAATTTTTTTATTTGTCATAACAACATTCAAAATTTAGTTAGAATGCAAATCTAGAGTTCATACTGATAGGGCTACAAGCTACATCCAAGAAAGGATATTTAATAAAAAACGGTGAAAGAACACAAATTTTAAAATCAATCGCATTAAGTGGACATGTCTTAAAGGTTCTAAATAACATCGATGCAATAAGTAAAGACTCTACAAAATTCCATGGAGGCGTATGTGGAAAGGGTCATTATGATAAGGTACCTGTTAGTGATGGAGGTAGTTATCTTAAGATCAATGAAGTTTTAATTAGTCCAGGGTGAGTGTAAAAAATGTATAATGAGAAAATAGATATTATAGAAAAGGAAATAAAAGACAAGCATATCACTGATTATGAGATTTTTCTTAGAGATGGAAAATCATATGAATCAATATTTCTAAAAGATAAGGTTGATACTGAAAGAGATATTAATGATTTTAAATACTTTTTGCGAATACTCACTCATAAGGAGGATAAAACCGGTGTTGGATTGGTAAAAGGGAATTCTTTAGATCGAAAAGAAATTGAGAGAAATATAGATACATGCATTTCAATAGCAAAAAGTAATTTAGGCTCAAAATTTTATTTTCCTGGTCAAGCTTCTTTTCATGATGCAATCATTGCTGATAAAAAAGTAATTCAAAACCCCTTGAATACTAAAAATAATCTATCCGAAGAATTAATTTCAGAGATACAACAGTATAAAGAAATTCAGCCTACTTTCGGTCGTATTCGTGTTCATGTTGATAAGATCTCTTTAAGAAATAGTAATGGTCTCGATTTGAGCAATATAAAAACATATTTTTTTGTAGAATTCTCTTTGAAAGCTCAAAAAGAGGGAAAATTATCAGAATACTGGCCTTACTTATTTATTAAAGATAAAGATCAATTAAATTTTCAAGAAAGAGTAGAACACTGGGTAAAACTAGCTCAAGATTCATTAATCGCGAAAGTACCTAAACCGAAGGAAAAAGCAACAGTTATTTTTTCTCCGCCAGTATTAAATAAAGCACTCAACCCTGTAATAGAAAATCATGCTTCAGGAAGA
>JAEOTW010000083.1 GCA_016839655.1 Promethearchaeota archaeon
CCATATCATATTCTACTAAGCCGACCTTTGCTAATTCTTGAACTGAATGTAATACAAAAGCACCTCCAATACCAGTTGTAGTTTTTATTTGATCTCTCGTCATTTCTTCCTTTTCTCCATGTAAAGTCATTAAAATTCGATAATGTGGTTGGCCTTGCCATATTTCTGACACTAAGACCGTGTAAATTGAAAGCAATGCACGAACTCTCTCAAAGTTATATTCTGCTTCTTCTGCTTCTGATGCTGCTTGCATAAATTTCTCTAACTCAACCTTAACTTTCTGATACTCATCTAGTAATTTCATTTGATCTTCTGTTAATGACCCTATTTTTTGATCTTTTTCTCGTTTTTCAAGCTCAAGCTTTTTTGTTCCCTCTTCTAATTTCTTTTTCTCTATCTCTAACTTTTGTTTCTCATTTTCTACCTTAGACTTTGCTTCTTCTAATTGTATTTTTTCATTTTCGAGTTTTTCTTTTTCTTTACTAAGCTCCATTTTATCATTCTCAAGATTTAATAAAGCAGTTCTTGATGTCTCTAATACCTCAATAAATTCCTTAAAACTTGATTCAGCAGCTTGAATTGTTTTATCAATAACATTTAACGTTTTTTCTTCATCTGACATTGGAATCACAATTTATTTTATTCAATTATATTTATTATATTTATTCTATTTATTCTATAAAAAAATTTATCAAATTATGATAGAAAAAGATAGCTCTAATTACAAGAGAAATCTAATTTTAGGAGTTTCAGTTCCCGTTTTTATAATGGGCCTTGTATCTTTTTTTACAGATGTCTCAAGTGAGATGATCCAGAGCATTTTACCCTTATTTATTATAGATCTAGTAGAAAAAAATCCTACATTTATTTTAGGTTTAATCGCGGGAATTACAACAGCTCTAGCGAATATTTTAAAAGGAGTATCTGGTTGGATGAGTGATAAAATCAATAAAAGAAAACCTTTTGTAGTAGCAGGATATACCGTCTCAAATCTTTCTAAACCATTCATAGGTTTTAGTCCATCATGGGAATTTGTTTTAGGATTAAAAGCAACTGATAGATTTGGCAAAGGCCTCAGAACATCTTCCAGAGATACACTTATATCTTATTATGCGGTTGAGAAAGGAAAGGCGTTTGGAATGCACCGTGCAATGGATACATTAGGCGCCGTTGTTGGTTCTCTTCTTGCCTTCTTATTTCTATTTTGGGCGTGGAGTTATTCTGAAATTATATTTTTCTCTATTTTTCCAGGACTGTGTGCGATTGTATTGATTTTTTTCGTCAAGGAAGTTGATCCAACAAAAATGGATGAAACAAAGTTGAAATATCATGGTGAATCAAAAGTAGATAAAATTGATAGAAATTTTATTAAGCTTATAATTATTCTTGGAGTAATTGAATTTGCTAGCTTAGATATTGCATTCCTCCAAGTTAGATCAAGAGACTATATTTTTTCTGGATTAATCTTTTTAATACCTGTTTTTTATTTACTAACAAACATCGTTTATATGATTTTATCACCAATAATGGGTTCTTTATCAGATAAAATCGGGCGTAAACCGATTATTGTTAGTGGGTTATCAATTCTTTTAGTTTCTACTATATTTTTGGCATTTCCAATTGAATCTTCAACTTTTTCTCTTATCTCAATCATAATAATTTATGCATTTTATGGGTTCTATTTAGCATCAGTAGATCCCATCTCAAGGGCATATATTGCAGATTTAGCTGGAAAAAATAAGAGAGGCCGAGCATATGGTTATTATTATCTCTCTGTAGGGATAATTTCCTTGGGTGAATCACTGCTTTTTGGATTAATATATGATTTATTCTCTTTTTTTTGGGCTTTTCTCTACGTTTCAATTCTATTACTTATATGTATAATAGTGTTTATTATCACTGATTTCTCTAAGATACTACATAAGGCGTAATTATTCGGTAAATTATGAATTGGTGTAGAGTCTACCTAAACAATTAAATAGACTAGATTATTGGTTAACTGCGGTGATACAAAAAATGAAAGAAGATTATTGCCTCACTTCAAAGGACGTGGTTCTAGCAGCTATACAATCATCTAACAAAAATATGGAAGATTTTAAAGTTGATCCTAATGTTTTGATTATTTTCTCTGGAGCTTTATTAAATTATTTAAAACAAAAAGCCGGCTTAGAACAATCAGATTGGTTATTACCGTTTCACCCCTATGGCTCTGAAAGATTGCATCGTGGTAAATATGAACACATTCCTTTAACCGTAATTATTCCCCCGATGGGAGCATCAACAATGGCTTCAGTGACAGAAGATTTAATCTTTTGTGGAGCAAAAGTAATTCTTCTCGTTTGTGGTTCATGGGGCATTGGTGAAAAAGTAAAACTACTTGATTATATTATACCTACTCATAGTTTAGGGCCAGATGGCACAAGTATACATTATGGAAGAAAATTAAATGAAGAGATTGAATTAAATAAAGAGATTGTAAATATAGTTATAGAGGAAACAAAAAAAAGAACCAAAAATTACCATATAGGAAAGAATTATTGTAAAGAAGCATTCTATAAGATTAATAAATCAGAAATTCATGGACTGCAAAAGAAAGGTTGTATTTCAATGGAGAATGGAGAAATCAATGTTCTCGCAACAATATGTAAACAAAATCAGATAAAATTTGGTGTAATTTTTTA
>JAEOTW010000012.1 GCA_016839655.1 Promethearchaeota archaeon
AAATCAATATTTTCTTATTCTTTATATCTGGAAACACTAAATCTTCGATAATTTTAAAGTCAATATTGCGTTCCTTTGCAATCTCAATTAATTTATCTGCCTCATCTGGATATATAGGAATTCTTTTTACATAATCACCTGGAACTTCATGACAACATGTACCACACTTTCTACATTCATATTTTATTGACATTTTTTAAATTGATATTTTTTAAACTATAATTATAAGAGTTATTTCTAAAATTAATTTTCAGTAATATGATTATATTACTTTTACAATAAATCTTGTGTCTACTAGGATAATACATCGTTTTTAAATTGATAAAATCACCCTATTATTAGGGATGTCTTTAATAAAAGGGAAAAAGTTATGGAAGGAATAAGAATTATAAAACATAATAATATAGCTAAGGAAGATTTTATAAGACCTCTTTGTATTTTAGGAATGCCAGGAATTGCCGATGTTGGCAAATTTGCTTTAGATTCTCTTATCGGTCAGCTTGACGCTCAAAATTTAATTGATATTATTTTTGATGACTATCCCGCTGGGGCTATTGTTGATGATAGCTTATTATCTGCTCCTAAAGCTGAAATTCTATATTGGAAAGACCCAAATGAATTAAGAGATCTTATTTTAATAACTGCTGACGCCCAAAGTCTCACCCCAAAAGGCATATACAAAATATCGAATTTTCTAAGTGAAATAATTAATCAGTATGGGATAAAATTAATAGTTACTCTAGGAGCATACCCCGTTAATAGTAGAAAAATCACGGGTAACCTACCTAGAATTTATCTTAGTTCAACAAATCAAGAGTTATTAGACCATTATTTATTGGAAAATAATTGCCAAAAGATTCAAAAAGGGGTAATAATTGGTGCGAATGGTTTGATTCCGACACTGGCAAAAGCACGATTTAATATTGATGGACTAGTTTTTCTAGCAGAAACAGATAATATTGCCATGATAAATGAAGATATTACTGATTTGAAAGCATCAATAACTCTTTTAGAAATGCTTAAAAAATCCTTCACATTACCGATTAAAAAGAAATATTCCTTGGAAAATATAGAAGAAATTACAAAGAATCTTCAAATTAAAAGAGATCAGTTAGAAAAAGATCTCGATTCACTCCAACTTGTTGATACTGAGGATAAACGAAAATCATTATACATATAAGATCACTTTTTTTTTAATAATCTCTCCTTGATTATAAATTTTTGATTCTTAAAGGAATTAAGCAAAAAGTATTTTAACCATTGAGAATTTAATATAACTATGAAATATGTGTGTGCTCGGAAAAGTTGTGGGAAGGAAGTTAGCAAAAAAGAGTTAAGTGCGCTTCCAGGTATTAAATGTTCTCACTGTGGATTTCGTATCTTGTATAAGAAGCGCCCAGATGTTATAAAACGTATTAAAGTACGTTAGGTCTAATTCTTTTTATTAAATTTATATAACTTCTCAATACTTTTTAAATTGAAAAGAAGAGAATTTTGTTAAACTTTTATTTCAAATTTCAAATGATTAACTAGCTCTTTATATCGATTTCGGATTGTAGCTTCAGTAACTCCCGCTGCGATTGAAATTTCTTTCTGAGTGCGTCTTTCTCCTTCTTGAATCGCAGCAACGTATAACGCTGCACCTGCTAAACCTGTTGGAGCTTTTCCTGCTGTGATGCGATATTTGTTTGCAAGTTTTAAGATAGAAGCAGCTCGATTTTGAGTTTTTCCTGATAATTTTAATTCGGCGCAAAACCGTGGAATAAAAAATATGGGAGAGGATACTTGTATGTTTAATCTAAGTTCATTTAAAATTAATCTATAACATCGAGCAACTTTCTTTTTATCTACTGAAGCAAATTCTATGAAATCATCTAGAGTTTTGGGTATACTATTTAATCTACAAGACAAGTAAATAGACGCAATTAACACTGCTTCAATTGATCGACCTCTAATCAAATTTTTATTTGCCATTTTCCTATAAATATGTGCAGCAGATTCTTTTAAATCTTTAGACAGATTCAATTGAGAAGAAAATCTGTCTAATTCATTCATTGCATATGCTAAATTTCTATCAATGGATTTATTAGTACGTGTTCTAACATGCCATTTCCTTAACCGATAAACTTCAGCTTTCATTTTAGGACTTAGGGTCTTTCCAAATGCATCTTTATTCTTCCACCCTATCATAGTGCTTAATCCTTTATCATGAAGAGTCAGTGTTGTAGGGGCACCTACTCTTACTTTTTTATTTGCCTCTTCTGATGTGAAAGCTCGCCATTCGGGACCTGCATCTATAATTCTTTGATTTAATACTAAACCACACACACCACAAACTATCTCACCACGAGAATCATCTGAGATTAAATTTTCATTACCACATTCTGGGCATAAATTAAAAGTTTTTTGAGGGAATGAAAGATCCAATAACGCCAA
>JAEOTW010000084.1 GCA_016839655.1 Promethearchaeota archaeon
TATAAGGAGAAAGAGATATGAAAAAAAATACCGAAAAAGCATATAGAACCGTGAGTGATTCTGGCAGAACCTGGATTTATTCAGAATGTGGCAGACAAATAAATTTAGGGTCTATATATTGTGAGCATTGTGGAAAAAAATTAATATGGGAAAAAAAATAGAATTATTTTGGAAGGAGAAAATATGTTTTGGATTATTTTATCAGGAATATTTACGGCTGGTGCTTTTGCGTTAGCAGGATGGTTGTGCAAACAATTCACTATAGAACCAGGGATGAGAATATTAATCGGGTTCACTATAGGAATATTTACAATGCTGATTTTATTTGCTGGCATGTGGACAAGTGATATTATAAGACCAGGAAACAATTATTATTTACAATAAGGAGTAAAACATGACATTATTAGAATCAAGAAAAAAATTAAAAATTAGACAATTTATAAAAATTATAATAGGTTATATATTTATTCTTTTAATAAATTATGCGATTTTCAGATTCGCTTTACGTATTCAGATGGGTTTTACAGTAGAACAAATTGAATTTTTTATTATAATTATTTGGCTAATGACATCTTTTGCTTTTTTAACTGGTATATGGATACAATCGCAATTCAAACCAGAATCGCTGGACAATAGTTTAAAATTTCTTGGTTCATGTACCAAAAAAGCTATTATTGATTATTTAACTAAAGAACTCAAACAAGATGACCGTGACAAATCTGTTTCAAAAATTGTAGTTCAAAAGAAACGATCAACCAATAAGTAACATAAACCGTTTAACATTTTCATTTAATTCTTCATATGTTACTTTTCTATTAAAACCAGAAGTTCCTATCAATCGTTTAGGCCAATAATTGCCAGGCCAAGGTTCATTATAAGCAATCATTTTCGCAACTGGATCGCATTTGCCAATCGGTATATAATGTGCTGGATCATTTAAACAAACAACAATCCCGATATTTTTTTCAAGATATTCTTTAATAAGACTAAATGATATTTTATCGACAAAATTACAAGGTTTATCAAATACATCGGGTACCGCTATTGTATAAACTCTTGCCCATCTATTACTCATTATATCTTTTGCATTACCTATAATTTGTTTTATTTTTGGATAATTTTGTGGATCATGGAACCAGTCTGTTAAAACTTCTTCTGGCTGCGGTTTATATTTCCCAGGACATTTAACTTCCACATTATCACCTCTTGCTGCCAATATATTTACAACAGCCGTCGGCCCACATGTTTCAAGAAAACCTATATCCAATTCATGTTCTTGAATAAATTTTCTGTACTTTTCTTCTGTTGGATTATTAGTTTGAGTATAATAATTATTTTCATTCCAATATTTTAATCCAATCATAGTTGCCTCCTACTTTACTATTAAAATCTAATAATTATTTTTAAAAAACATAATCCCATAAGCCCACCGCCAGAGCAATAAAGAATAGAATCATTTTTTATTAACCCATAAATAAATAAACCTGTCCCTGTTATTCCTATACCTGTCCACAATATTTCATTTTCAGTTTTCAATTTGTTCAGATAGTTTTCTAATTCGTTCAGTTGTTTCAATTGCGTCTGATATATTACTATTTGCTCCTGATATAATCTCTTGTAATTCTCCAATTGTAACTTCAAGACGTTTATTTCCTTCGATAAGCCTGTCTCTATATTCTGATAATTCGCTAATTGATTCTGCAAGTCTACGATTTTCTGTTTCAAGTCGTTCAACTGTTTCTCTGTAGCTTTCAATTGTGCGTTTAAGATTATCAATTCCGCTTGTATCTGCTCTCGGAGCGGTAATTCTCCATGTAACCATAAAGGAACAAACAGCAATAAGAATGAAAATGATAATATTTTTTGCCACATTATTACTCCTTACCATTTTCTAATTGCTTAAGCCCATACATAGTATTTTTCCATTTCTCTATAGACAACAATGCTGTCCCCGCCGGAACAAATATTCCTGCCATAATAGCAGTAGGATAATTGTTATTAATAAACCACAAAGGTACTCCTATTATTCCAGCTAAAATTAATATTACAGCTATCCAAAACATACGTGAAAGCCATTTGTTGTATTCGTTATTATTTTTTTTCACCACAAACCTCCTAATTTTGTTAGTAAACCTAAAGAGCTAATCACAGTCCCGCAGACTGCAACATAAAGAGTAAATAATGGTATATTTACTTTTCTTCGCCTATTAGTAATGTTCACTAATAACTCTGTTATTTTTGTTACTTTTATTTCTAATATTTTTATTTTTTCTAGAATCCCATCGCCATTTGAAGCTCCAGTCAACACCAACCATATACGATTAATTTTTTCTTTCTGTGTTTTTGGCTCTATCATA
>JAEOTW010000013.1 GCA_016839655.1 Promethearchaeota archaeon
CATATTATTGCATTAGATTTGAGTCGATGGGAAATAAAAGAACTTCCAGAATCTATTGGAAAACTGTCAAAACTGCAATATTTAAGTTTAGCAAATCTTGAATTGGAAAGTTTACCTGAATCCATTATATATCTCTCTCACCTTAAGTATTTTAATTTAGGGGGAAATAAGATTAGTACTCTACCAAATTGGTTGATAGATTTTATTGAAAGCAAATTCTCACAAAATTATATAAATAAGGGAGTAAATTCTACAGAAGTAAAAGTACTAGGTATATTAGAAGTTCTCAAAGGAAATAGATTGGAGAAAGTAAGCATAGATAGTGATGTAATTCACTGGGAGTATGCTTTAAATTATAAGATTAACAAAGAAGGACATATTATAGGGATTTATATAAATGATGAGAAAAGCGGAGTTGCAATCTTCCCAGAAATAATATGTACTCTTAGATATCTCCAAGAATTAGTTTTATCACAATCGTCAATCGAATTCTTGCCAAATTGTATTGGTGAACTTCATAATCTCAGATATTTGGATCTATCATTTAACAGAATTAACTGTATCCCAGAGTCAATAAATGAATTAGTAAATTTAGAGTATTTGGATCTAAATGATAATAATCTCTCTGAAGAAGTGTTATCATCTCTAAACTGGAACAAAAATGGGCAAAATTCTCTTGATAAGCGAGATTATAATAGTGTAATTCAAGAATGCAACAATACATTAAAAATATATCCTAAGAATAAAAGTGCTTGGTTCAACCTAGGAATCGCTTATAAAGAGGAAGGGGAATATTCTAAAGCTGAAAATGCACTTAAACAATTTTTAGAAATCGATCCGCAGGCTTCAGTTGTATGGAGTAATCTAAGTGATATTTATTATCAAAAGGGAGATTATACTAACGCTATTGTTGCAATAAAGCGAGCATTAAAAACTGAACCGAATGTTGCATTTTTATGGAGTAACCTTGGTTTTAATTTTAAGAAATTGGGAAAATATGATAAAGCTATTGGTGCCTATTTACACTCACTCGGTATAAATCCAAAAAATAAAAATGTATGGAAAGATCTAGCTTCAATATATCGCTACAAAGGTGACTACATGAAAGCAATTGAAGCTGATGAACATGCTTTAGAAATTGAATTAAACTCAAACGATGAGGACGAATAAAGAAAAACTAATCTAAGTATTGACTAATGTATCGTTGAACTTCGCTCGCAGGTTGAAAAATCCCAAAATGCCCCTCACATAGGATATCAGCGTTAAGATCTAAGAGTTTTTTTAACGAATTTTGATAATCATCATAATTACTTACTCCAGGAATAATAGGTCCATGCAAATCTTGCCCAAATAGAATTTTCTTATTATCCTCAGTTTCAGTCAATATTGAAATAGAGCCGGGAGTATGGCCCGGAGTATGAATGCATTGAAAATCATAGATTCCAAAACTTAAAATTTCAGAATTTCCTTTCAATCTTTTTATGAGTTTAACAGGTTGATATCTTACACCATACCACATAGCTGCTGTTTCTCTATCATGGCCTTTCTCTTCTATTGCGTTTGCATCAAATTCATGAGCGTAATAATTCACATTTTTATTAAATTGTTTCAAATCATAACAAGCACCGATATGGTCTATATGGAAATGGGTTATAATGCAATGTCTTATGTCCAATGGATTCAAATTAACTTTATTGATCTTCTTTATCATTTCAAGACTCATTCCACAATCTATTAAAACAAGACCTTCCTCACTATGAGTATTTACTAAATATACTGAACAACCAGAATCTCCGATATGATAAAAATCCTTAGTTATTTCTTTCAAATTTTATTCTCCTTATTACTATTAATCAATCATTATGATTAATTATTTAAAAAATAATAGTTTTGTATAAATCCAGATTTAAATGATATTATTTTTAAAAAACCTTTTAATTAAATTTCATTTAAGATTAGGATCTTTTGATATAAAGTTTTTTGTAGAGCAGAATTGTAATAACTGCTGCCAACATTGTTGAAAATAAAACGTCTGAAGTATAATGAGCTCCAATGACAATGCGAGATAAACCAACAAATAGTCCCCATCCAAAAATTAAGATATAGAATAAAATCTTAACAATATCCGTATTCTTTCGATCTTTTACTACAATTAATAAAGGTAAAAACATCCATCCCATTGCGGTATGACCGCTAGGAAAACTCTGGTTTCCAGTTATCCCTTGCGGCAAAAACCAAGGAGTATAATCTATAAAACCAGGAGCAAGGTCTCTAAATCGAACTCTTCCCCATAAAAGCTTGCTTATTTGTACAAATACTAGTGGATTGATAATTGCTAACAGCAAAATTATTCCTGCTAAAGTTCTGTAGTTCTTCCAATCTTTATTCCATGTGATAATTACATAAAATATCAATGGAATAATTAAACCCCATCCTGTATAAAAGTCTGTCTCATCATTAGCAAATATAATGAAAAGGATTCCAACAATTACGGATATATAAGCAGGGATTTTTTGCAAATTTAAATTCTTATTAAAACTCCCTAAGTAAGTTGCTAGCGCTATTGCTATTAATGCATATCCAGGAACTTCTCCATAATCTCTTCCAAAGATACCCCACGCTGAATTTTCATCTACAACTGCTTTTGATATCTCTAAATCAGTAAAACCAAAAACTAAAGCAAGTATCACCCATACTATTATAAGAATGAGTAATAATTTTGATGTAAATGATTTTTTCAACTTTTCAAGCATTCTTATACCCTTGTAGAGTTAATCGAATCAAAATTAATAAATAGAGAACTTTTTACTAATAATCCTAATTAACTATTTTTTTATTTAAAATATTCCATTTTAAAAGTAAAGGGTACGTCTAGATAATCTGTGTAAATTGCTTTTACTCGTAGATTATGATAGTTTAAATCTATAACTCTCTTCCCACCCATTTTTGCATTGACTCCCCAAATATAACATTTGAATCATTTGTCTTATTCCCTTTTAATTAAAATGTAAAAGAGAGTTACTATACATAGCAAATTTTACGTGATTCTTAAAACATTATTGAGCAAAAAATCTAGACTTTGTAAAGCATCTTTAAATGATTTATTTTCGATAATTAGATTTTTATTTTTTAAACTTGGTAATTTTAAAAATAATGATTTAATTGGAATTGTTCCCTCTTCCAAGTTTCCATGGGTATCTTTCCCAAAATTATTTGATAAGTGAATAGCAATTATAGGAAAGTCACAGATAATTGAAATATCATCTAATAAAGCGTCGGAATTAATATAAAAGGTATTTAAATGTCCTATATCAAGTAAAAATTGTAGAGTAGGGAATTTTTGGCTATAATATTGAAAATCATTTATATTTTCAATCAAACCAGTTGTCATAGATTTTTGACGATTTTCAATTGCTAATGGAATTGAATAGAAATCAGATATTTTGATTAATTCTGAAATAGTCTTAATTTGTTGTTTATGAGCTTTTTCTTTTACTAAAGACATATGATAAAATGTATCACTAATCTTTCCTGTATGTATAACAATATAAAGAGGATTCCATTTCTTTACGAATATAATCTCCTTTCTTAATAATCTACTTGAATAATAACGCATTTTATCATCTAATGAGGCAATATTTACATCAATAAATGATAAATGGAAAGAAAGTTGTAAATCTGATGAATAAATTCTGTTAATAAGTTTTATTGATTTTTTCCGATGCTCTCGAAATTTAAATATTGTATTATCTAATTGAATTTCACATAAATCGATATTTAGATCAAATATTGAATTTATTACTTTCTCAAAATCCCACTTAGCACGAATTGAAATTCCTACCATATTAACATATGAACTATTAAATCCTAAAAAATTTTAGGGATTAAAATTAATAAATAATAGATATAAATGCCTGCAAAAGGAGATGGTTTGGTTTCAAAACATATTAATAGACCTTTTTCTCGTCAACTTACCAAATTTATTTTGCATTTTTGGCCAGAATGTAACCCAAATCTAATATCTATTATATCCGCTTTAACTGGAATTATTGGTTCAATCTTATTTTTTATGAATTTTCCTTTTTTGGGAGGTCTTTTTATTCAAATTTCAAGTATAATTGATGGTTCTGATGGTGAAGTAGCCCGTGCCAATGGGAGAACATCCTTTTTTGGAGGTTTCTTTGATTCTGTAATGGATCGTTATGTTGATGTTTTTATATTTGTAGGTCTCACGTTCTATTCTCTAAGAGTTCTTTTAATTACACAAGCATTTTTATTAGGAATAATTGCTATAACTGGTGCCTATTCAATAAGCTATACTGCTGCTAAGGTCGAGTTAAAAGAAGAAATTAATTTTTCTAGAACAGTTCAAGGTCGTGATACACGACTGTTTATTGTGTTTTTAGCAGGAATTTGTGCAATATTCTCAGATTGGGCGATTCCAATATGCTTAATCTTAATTTCAATTCTAACTCATGGATCTGTTATTTTAAGAATAAATCAAATCAGAAAAAATAGTGATTTAGACTGATATACTTTATCAGCAGAATTCAACTATTTTTCATCAATTCTAATATTTTCTATAAATACTAATTTTCCTATATAAATGTTAACTCAAATTCATCTTCGACAACTTTTTCACTAGTTA
>JAEOTW010000085.1 GCA_016839655.1 Promethearchaeota archaeon
TTCTTGCTTGTTTTTGACATCAAACACATACTCTAAATTTACATTTACTATAACGCTATATTTCATTTGGGTTTCACACTCCTTTCAATACTTTCTTAATACGTTCCGTTTGGCACTCCGTACAGATTAACGATTCTGGATTTGAAAATAACGAAGTTTCTTTCCTTTTTTGGCATTGCTTACAATACTTAAAAACCATAAACTCGGATCGTTCCATTTCTCTTCTCACCATAACAACTAAAAGGGAAGCGGTTCTCCTTTTTTGACTTGGACATGAATTATTTTTTTAACTCTAATGATCATCAAGGAAAGAATGAATTTTTCGAATAATGATTTGGATTCGAAATGATCACTCCTAAGATTGAGTTTACAGAGGAATACCTTAGACATCCTAAAGCATTTACTAAGGATTTACCCCCGATCGCTTTTGAGGACTTTGTTAATGCCCTTGCCCCATTAATGAAAGACTTTCATAATAAAATGCATGTATCGAATAGATATTCGGTAGATATGCAAAAGGCAATGCATCGTTTAATGCATTTATATGAGTTAGTCCAACGCCCACCCCAAGAAGGAATCAATTTAAATGAATTCCGGACGAGAACAGCTATAATAAATAATGTAGAAGAATTCATATGGGCAAAATTAGACGATAAAAAAATCGAAGAATGGATTAAACGATGGAATTTTGCTAAGGAGGAAGGATATGAAGCATTCTTTTCAGATCCAGATGATGGATATTATCCTAATTTTTATAAATATCGTTACAAGCCGATGGAGCACGACTTCAGACGATTTATAGAGGGCAAACCATCAGCGTATAGAGGTTTATTTTATAACGAAGAGAGACGAAACGCGTTCTGGAAGTGGTTTTTGCGCTCATATTTGCGGGAAAACATATACCCCATAATAAAGCCTTAGAATTTAAATCGTCTTTTTATTCAATTAATAAATTATTAACGTCCATAAATATAAATACTAAAGAGCTCAATTTAATATTAGTGGTAGGTAATGAAATCTAAAGAAGTTCGTAAGGTCATATTAAGAACCTCGAGAATGAAACGTGTACGGAATAACTTGAGGATAGTTTTGAAATTAGCTATAAAAGACGAGTTAAGTAGTTTAGCAAAATTAGAAAGGCTATATCGTCAGAAAGAAAAAAAAGACGGTTTGACTTTATCTCAAGAAAAAAGGTACAGTTATGTAGTTGCAAAATATCGAGAGTTATCCAAACGTTATAATCATTCTATTTTACGATGTGGTAGTGGTGCAGCTTGCTATTCTTTAGATGAGGCAATTGAAAGAGGTTTTAACCCTCGAGATCGCCCAGCTGACCTCAACCTTGTGTGGGTTCCGTGGTTAAGAAGATGGTTTTGTCTCAAATGCTTCGTTCTTAAACAAATGGAGGAAATGACTCATGAAGATTTTGATGATCCTCTATATCGTGAGTGGGTTAAAGAGGAGTTTGATATTTAATAATTTTTTCTCTCTTTAGCAACGCTCTCTGGCAATTCCCGCAAAGTTTTTGTATTTAATCCATTTTACTTATTTTTTTAAATAATAATTATTTAAAATTCCTAAAAATTTTAATGATTACTTTTAAACTTGATTCCTTTCACAGAAACATGCAAGAACTTTTAGATAAAATTCAAACGCTTAAAACTAGTGAAGTTAAAACTCATGTGGATGCTCGTATAACTGAGTTTAGTGAGATTAAAATTCAACCTATCCATTTGATATTTAAGGAGCTGTGTTTTTGTATTACTACGGCTAATTGCAGTGCAGAACGATGCATTGAGGTGCAAGAAAAGATGGGTAATGGATTCCTTACCTTATCCGAAAAACAGTTAGCGTCCAAGTTAAAAGAATATAAATATAGATTTCCAAATGTGCGATCCAAGTATATCTTTGAGGCTAGAAAAAAAATATCTGAATTAGAAAGCAATATTAAATCTGGTGATAATGGACCAAATTTACGAGAATGGATTGTGAACAACATAAAAGGGATTGGCTATAAAGAGGCCAGTCATTTCTTAAGAAATATTGGGTATAATGATTACGCGATTATTGATTTTCACATTATAGATCTATTAGTTAATTACAATTTAATTCAAAAACCAAAAACTTTGACTAAAAATAAATATCTCGAAATTGAAGAAATATTGAAAAATATAGGAGAGAAATTAAATCTAAATTTATCTGAATTAGATTTATATTTATGGTATTTAGAAACGGGAAAAATTCTTAAATAGTCAAGATATTTAAAAATCAAATAGAAAAGAAAAATAAAAAGGGAAATGAAATGGATCCTACGTGCCATAACTGTAATAGTTTAAATTTTTGTATCCGTGGAAAACCAAACAAAAACCTGGAAAACTGTCCTATGATTGTGAGTCCTGAAATTGAAGAGGAAGCTTTCA
The DNA here is from genome assembly GCA_016839655.1 of Promethearchaeota archaeon. Next base: position 2,421 of record JAEOTW010000085.1, read on the forward strand.
ATCGTTATAAAACTGACGAGGTCATAAAAAAAACCACAAAAATGGCATCAATTGTGGAAGCTTCAGGATATATTCATTGGCCTCGTTTAAAAGATACCATAGAATTTGCTACAAGAATGGGTTATAAAAAAATCGGATTAGCTTTTTGCGTTGGTTTAAGAAAAGAAGCAAAAAGGATTGCAGAAATTTTAGATAATTATGATTTTGAAGTATGTTCGGTTTGTTGTAAAACGGGATCACTTGAAAAAACAGAAGTAGGAGTTCCTAAAGAGTTTACAATATTCTCGAAAACGGGATATCCTCTTGGTTTTGTTACATGTAACCCTGTTGCTCAAGCAATGCTATTAAACAAGGCTAAAACAGATTTAAACTTGATAGTCGGTTTATGTGTGGGACACGATATTACTTTTACACAACTCTCAAATGCTCCAGTTAGTACTCTAATTGCAAAAGATAGATCAAATCCACATAATCCTGCAGCAGTTTTATATACATCATATGGAGATTCTTATTTTGCGAAAGATGTAAAAATGAGGCGGGAAGAAAAGAAATAAAATTTTAAGTAAACAAAATTGCACAGAAAATTCTTTTTAGAATTAGATTCAAGAAGGTTTTGAAAGAGAGGATTAAGAAATTTATAATTAAGAAAATAAAAATCAGAATTTTAATAATCTTTCAATATCACATTTTCTTCTTCTTCGTTTGGTATTTCATATTCAGGATAAAAACCTTGATATTCCCTAAATCCTACCAAAATTACTACCATTGAGATAATAATAATGCCAATATAAACTAACCACTCAAAATCTTTTGAAATAAATCCATGTTCCCATAGTTCATAACTAGAAATAGAAAGATCACCAATCACATTATAATGTCCTGGAAGCATAGTGATTGTTGTACTTTTGGTAAATTCTTCAATAGATAAATAATAATTAAATGTATATGTGGTACCTGTTGCAGAATGTGTGAAAGAAATTAACCCAGATCTATATCCATCTTCAGTATTAAACACTATAACATCATACTTGTTTTGGATAAGATCGTTTTGTGGAACTGTAAAACTAGCTCTACATAACCAAGGTTCAACCATACAACGTTGCGATTTCCAAACTCTTTCTGTGTTTAGGAGAGGTACAAATATAAAAGGTACAATCAAGAGTCCAACACCTATAATCATAATTATTAGTCCAAATATTTGGTGTGACTTCAATCTTTTTAACTTTTGAGACAAGTTTAGTATCTTTTCATACAAGTCTTTAATATCACCTAATATTACTTTAAGCTTTTACTAAATGTTCTACCTTGATTTATTAGCACTTTAGAATTTTTTTAGATTTCTTTAGAGTCAAATCAATAAAAAGTTAAATTAGTATATAATTTTTAGAATGCTTCCTTATTTTGAGTCTAATTTTTCTTGAGAGAAAATGAAGATTGTGGAGAAATTTCTTTATTAGAAGTAAAATTAAATAATAAAGCGAGAAATTAAACATTAATAATTAAGAAGAAAAAGATGTGATTCAAAGTAAGATATCCAAATAAAGTAATCGAGTTTGTTAATAAGCTCCCTGAGGGGCATTCTGGTTTAAAAAAGTTAGTTAAGAAAAATTATAAAGAAATAGATTTTGATAAATTGAAACCCTTTAAGCCCGAAAGTGAATTAACAGAAGTACAGAATTTTTATGAGCAAGTTATTAATGAAATTTTTTCATCAAATTCAGAAGCTATAGAATTACTTAAGACTTTATCTGTTATAAATACAGAGATAGAAACTAATATTGATTTAAAAAGTTTAAAAGCTTCCTATAAAGTACTAAATATCGAGATTTCCTTCACTCAATTATTAAATACAGGCTTAATAAAAAAAAAAGAAGGCAAAGAAGATATATATGAATTTTCCTCTCCAGAAATTAAAGATGTTTTAGAAACCTTAGCTAATGAAAAGAATCATGACAGAGCTATAAAATACTATAAGAATAAAAAAAAGAAATGGAAAGTTAATATTTTAGATGATATTGAGTTTCTTTATCATAAAGCAAAACTAAAGCCATCTGAGGAAGTAGTAAATGAATTTTTAACAATTGCCAATAATATAGAACAATTTGATTTTAGACATAAAAGATTGATTGATGTTGGACAAGAATTATTTATACTTGAGGATAAATATAAAGCTCCAATTCTAATCGTGCTTGGAAATTTATTATCTGTCTTGGGTAGTTCTGAAACTGCAGAGAGAATCTTTCTTAATGCCTTAGATATTTTCAAAAATCTGGCGAAAAAATATTACAAAATATACCTCCCCTATATTGCTGCGACTCAAAAAAACCTCGGAACACTATATACGGATTTAAAACGTTTTGATGAGGCAGAAAAAGTTTATAGTGATGCCTTAAGCTCATACAAGGAGTTAGAAAGACAATATTATGATGCGCATTCACCTGGTTTTCATTTTAAAGAGTATGGTAAGATAGAAAAGTCATATATTGATGATCTTAAGGCATATAACGATATATTAAAGCGATATTATGATATATATATACCCGAGGAGCCCCCTATTACAAGTGAATTTGGAAATGTAGGTATTGATTTAGATTTATTAGAAGATATTCAAGATGGAACCATTGATTCTATAGAAAGTTATAAAACACTAGCTAAAATGTCTTATGATATGTATTTATTCGATATTGCTAAAACTCATAGTAGTCTTGGACTTATTTATAGTGAATTAATGAGATTTGAAGAAGCAGAAAGGATGCACCTTGAAGCATTAAAGCTTAAAAGAAAAGTTGCGGAACATTATCCCGATCAAGTTTTACCTGAGCTTGTCCTTACTTTAATCGATCTCGGTGATTTATATGCTAGCTTAAATAAATTTGATAATGCAGAGCCATTGTTTAAGGAAGCATTAGAAATTTCTCTCCAATTGGCAGAACAAAATCCAGAAGTATATTTATACAATGTTGCTATTATCCAGAATTCCCTTGGAACTATATATACCAGACTACCGAAATTTGAAGAAGCTGAAAAAATGTATGTTGATGCCTTAAAAATTTTTAAAATTTTTGCAAAAGAAGACCCTAAAACATACAAATTTAATGTTATTGATGTTCAGAACAATCTTGGCTATTTATTTTTAAATATAAGAAATTTTGAAAGAGCTGAATATTATCTTAATAAAGCATTGAAGAAAGATCCTGCCAATAGTGAAATTTTGTATAATATCGCCTCCCTTGAATCTCTTAGAAATAATCATGCAATGGCTTTGGAGATATTAGCAAAAATAATAGCACTTGATAAAAATTATATTGAGAGAGCTTTACAAGATACAAAATTTGATGGTCTTAAAGAGTTAAAAGAATTTAAAGAATTAACAGGTGAGTGAAGTTCCAAAAATTAAACTAAAGAAGATCTCTAAACTTAATTTAATATCAATTTTACAATTAGATGTTAAACCAGAACAGAGAAATCTTGTTGCTTCAAATGCAAGATCAATAGCAGAAGCTCATTTCAATAAGGATGCTTGGTTTCGAGCGATTTATTCTGATAATGATCCAATTGGATTTGTAATGATCAGTGATTCTTCATTAAAGTATAAATCAAATCCAAATCATCAGCCCTCCTATTTTCTTTGGAGATTTATGATTGATGCTAGATATCAAGGAAAAGGATATGGTAAAGAAGCAATAAAATTAGTAATTAATCATGTTAAAAGTAGGCCAAAGGCAGAAGAACTTCTGTTAAGCCATTCTAAATCAGATGGAAATGCGGGAGACTTTTATAAAAAATTTGGTTTCGAATATACAGGTAAAGTAATAGATGATGAATTAGTAATGAGTTTAAAATTGTAAAATATTAGTCACTCACTTTAATTCTAATTTTTCTTCATAATTTAATACTTACTTGGTAAATGAAGTTTCTAATTCAGATATTACTAATTTCAAATTATCCATGTTTTGATTTACATCATATAATAATTTAATATCTTCTCTTGACAATCTAATTTCACTAGCTTTAGCATTTGCTTCCATATGCTCGATCTTAAATGCTTTAGGAATGGTAATCATATTCTCATGATTAATTAACCAAGCAATAGCAATTTGTTGAATAGTCGAGTTATGTGATTTTGCTACTCGATCTAATTTTTCTCTTAACTCTCCTTCTAATTTATGAAAACCACTATGTCCTAAGGGACTATAAGCCGTCATAATGATTCCCTCATTTTGATAAAAAGGTAGCGATTTTTTTATATGTTTTTGTCTTGTAACGCTAGCATTTAATTGATTGTTAACCAGCTCAGTATTTTTTAGATAAGTCTGAGCTTCTTTAAATTGATCTACAGAAAAATTACTTACTCCTATATATCTCACTTTTCCTTCATTGACAAGATCCTCTAAAATTCTCATTTGTTTCTCTATTGATATTAAAGGAGATGGCCAATGTATAAGATAAAGATCTATTTGCTTAATTCCTAATCTTTTAAGGCTATTATACGCCGCTTTTTTCATAGTATTATATCTTAAGTGCATTGGAAACAATTTGGTTGTTATAAATAAATCATCTCTATTATATTCAGAAATTACTTGTCCAACAATTTTCTCTGATGTACCTTTCCCATACATTTCAGCAGTGTCTATATGAGTAATTCCAAGTTCAATACCTTTCCTTATTGATTCCTTCCATTTTTCATAATAATCTTTATTTCTAAAACTTTTAATACCCCAAGTACCTTGACCTAGGATTGGAATTTTCTCTCCTGTTTTCCCTAAGTTAATCTTTTTCAATTCTATCACACTTTCTTTTTTAGAAATAAGAAACAATAAAGAACTTTAATTTTGATTGTTAAAATTTATTATAGTCTTGTAGGATTTCATTCAAAATTGATTGCTTTTTTGCTAATACTTTTATAAAATATAAAGCGATTTATTTCTGAAGATAATTTTAGCTTATTAGGATAATTTTATGTGCTTTAAAATTAAAAATTTAAAATAATTAAAAATAGAAAAAAGAAATACTAGATATTTCAAATCAAGTCTAATTTATTTTGACAATAAGGACAGTGAAGTGGCAA
>JAEOTW010000001.1 GCA_016839655.1 Promethearchaeota archaeon
AGAAGAAAGCAAGATCAAAGCATAGATTAAATATACTTTTTACAGATGCTGATGTATTTGACTTCAAGAATAGTATGAAAGAATTAAAAAAAATGAGTGAAAAAGATATAAAATTTGTAATGGTAGTCCCAAAATTTGGATTCTCTCCTATTATGGCAAAAAAAATGGTAGAAGAAGCAAATGGGGTTCTTTTGACTTTAAATCAATGGAGAGACTTTCCAAAATTAATATCTGAAATAATAACTAACCAATAACTTAAATTCCTTTCAAAGTAAATAGGTGTCTAGATTAGATTTAAAAAATAATATTCAGAATGCTGATTATTTCAAGAGATATGTTAGAGGAGCAAGATTAAATAGGGGAAAAAATATACCTAATAAGAATATTATTAATTTCAATATTGAAAAAGACCCACAGATAAGAATTATTGCAGATGTTCAAGGTTCAGGGAGTTCTAGATATGTAATAAATATTCTACAAGAGTTTAATGGTAAATTTAAAATTATTCATGATTGTCCAGATTTTAGAAATGGATTTAGATTCTGCAAACACATTGTAAAAATTTTATTTTTAATTGAACCTGATATTTGTAAATCAATTTGTAATGATTTTCATGGAATCAAATTTTCGTCAGATTTCAGTTTGGTTAAAGAAAGCAAATCGAAAAGCTTTGTTTTAAAAGCTGAAGATTTGATTAAACAATCAAAATACCATGAGGCTATAAGCTTTTTAAATCAAGCATACAAGGAATCAAGGAACATTGATTATATTTTGAAAATTGGAGAAATTTCTTTAAAATATAATCTATATGACTTGTTTGTGCATTATGCTGTTAATTATAAAGAATTGTTGAATAAACACGTGGCTAGCCTCCCGGAGATTATAATCTCTACAATTTCCTTCTTAAAAAACTATAATTTCCATAAGCAAGTTGATATTGCTATTAATACTCAAAAAATCTTAGTCAATTTCTCAAAAAATCAACTTGTAGAAATCTTACAAAAGTCTAAGGTTCATGAAATTGATAATCCGATCTTAAAATATTTGTTATTAAATAACTTAAATTCAAAGATTTATGTTTCAGATCACTTTAGTGATATTTTAAAAAATCCCAAAATGGATTTAAAATCCGTGATTGCTAGAAAAACAGAAGAATTAGTTGATGAAGCAATATTAAATATGGAGTCAGAAGAAATTATTGATTCTTTCAAGAAAATAATGGAATATTGCAAATTTGAAAACTATAGTAAACTTAATAAAAAAATCCAGAAATATAAGCACCAAATAAGAGAAATGTATGTAGAAGGTCTTAAATCTAAGCATGCATTTCTTAGGTCTTTAGTAATAGCGAATACAAATGTTGATAAATTACGCCAAATGAAATTTACTAAAAGATATAATTACCCTACTTTAATTTGGGGGTCTTCTTTTAAAAATGAGTCACCATTACATTATTATATTTTAGAGAAGTGTGGATATGAAAAGCATCATTTAGAATATACAGAAATGAGTAATTTTATTGAAAATTATCCCGTATTTGCAGAAATTTTTAGCGCAAATAATCCAATTAAATATGAAATCAAAAATTTTTGGGGATCTTTCGAACCGAAAATACTTAATATTGTTAAAAAAGATCCAATTACTGAATTAGATTTTGATATACAAACACAAGAAATTGACAATTTTGTTTTAATAGAATGGGATTTAGCCCAGAAGCCAATTTTGGGTAGCTATATATGCCAATTTTCTGATGGTTATCTTATACCAGATAAAACACATCCTTTAACACATTACATCCAACCGTTCGATTTAATACTATGTGAAAGAAAACCTGTTACAGTTAAGGGTAATAATATTAAAATCATGAAACCTTTAAGGAGGATCAGTATTAAGTCTGCTATTGAACTCGTGTGGTCTGGTATTGAATATATTGCCTCATATTTACCTTTGAAGATAATTGATGATTTAAAGAATTATCAAATTGATGAGCTAGATGCAATAGAAAAAGTATATGAGACGTACAACAATAGTTTTCTTCCTGAAAAAAAAACTTCTAAAAAATATATCCATAATTTTATCCAAAATAAAATTGGACAGGAACTTAATAAAACATATTTAAGAATAATTGTTAAGCCTGATTATAAGAAAAAAGTTCTAAAAATGATTGGATTTGATAGATATTCACAAATTTTTAAGAAAGGAAATATTTTACAAGAATTTCAGAACGATGATTTGAAGCGAACTTCCCTCCAAGAGTTAAAACTTGATCTAAAGAAGATAATAGCGAAACAACTTTCAAGTTTATTAAAAAAACAAGAATTTACGGTAATTGACCTGAAAGTGTTGAAGAAGTTTCCCAAATTTAAAAAATGGACTCTTAAACTAATTTATGATTTAAAAAAGCAACTAATTGAATGCGAGATTTATCAAGTTGGGGAGAAATCTTATAATATAGAAAACATCGTTAGCAATCATTATGGGGAGATTATAGTCAGAAATGCTCTAAACGCTAATTCGATTAAAGATAGGCTTAATAAAATAATTTCTGAAGATGAACTGTCAAAAATATTGGAAAATTTCAATTTTTTAAAGTTAAATCCCCCGAAAATAATTGAAAAAGTTGCTTAATTTTATTATTTTTTACAAATAGTAGAAATATTATTTTGTACCCAATAATTTTTGGATTTATGACTGATTTATTTGCAGAAATAAATGGAATTAGATTTTGTTATGAAATCAATGGTGAAGGGGATACCGTTTTATTAATACATGGATTAGGATCCAAAAAAGAAAGTTGGATCGGTCAATTTGAACCTCTATCAGAACATTTTAAAGTAATTAGGTTTGATAATAGAGGTGCTGGGAAATCTGACAGGCCCAAAGGGGAATACTCAATGGAACTTTTTGCTGATGATATTGCTAGTATAATGGACTACCTAGAAATTGATAGAGCTCATATAATAGGGTGGAGTTTAGGAGGTATGATCGTTCAGAATTTTGTATTAAAGTATCCAGAACGAGTTAACAAAATTGTTTTAATTAATACAAATTATGGCACCCCTGATGAATCTGGACCCCTAGCTTATAAAAATATGCGATTGGCAGGCTTGAAAGCAAAACAGGAAGATCCAGAAAAAGCATTTTGGCAATCCATACGTGCAGATTATCATATAAAATTTCGAAAGCAATTGGAAGCTGAACCTTCTAAAAGATGGTACGGATTGTGGTCAGCAGAGGATTTAATAAAAGAAAGTATGATTGATCCACCAACTGCAGAAGATATTGAAACACAGGCACAAGCTCTTAATACTCATCATACTTTTGAAAGACTAAATGAAATTAAGAATAAATCACTATTAATCACATCCACCCATGATAGAGTTATACCGAAAGCAATTATGGAAGAAATGCATGAAAGAATCCCAAATAGTACTCTAAAGGTAATAGATAAAGCAGGTCATGGATCACCGCGATCTAGAGCCCCAGAAATTAATAATATGATTATTGATTTTTTAAAAGAATAATCCATTTTTTTTTATAGATATTAATTTTAAATTGAATTCTTTATTTTCAGAATTACTACTAAGAATATATTCTATTATAATTATGAAGGAAAAATCTACCAAATTTGTACAAGCAAAAAATAATGAAAAATCTGTTAAGAGAAAGTATCCTGAATTATACGCTTTATGGACAGGACTTTTTGTTGATATTTTAGGATTTTATATAATAATCCCTTATTTACCTTCTCTTATAACAACCTACAATACTACGCCTCTAGTTATTGGTTTACTTCTTGCTACAAATGCTATTTTTACTCTTTTTTCTGCACCTGTATGGGGACGATTAAGTGATAAATTTGGTAGAAGACCGATTCTTCTAATCGCTGAAGCTGGAACATGTTCAGCTTTTTTAATACTAGCATTTTCAAATTCTCTTCCACTATTGTTTGTGGCTCGGATTGTAGATGGAATATTCGGTGGTAATTATCCTATCACTAAAGCCATCATTACTGATAGTGTTCCTCCAAAAGATCGGGGGCTTCAAATGACAAATATCGGAATCGCTCATACTTTAGCAGGATTAGTTGCGCCTGCATTAGGAGGATTTTTATCAATTTTTCTAATATTTGGCCCAAATTATCCATTAGCACTTCCGGGATTGATCTCAGCTTGTCTTTCTTTCTCAACTATTATCATCACATTTTTCTTTATAAAAGAATCATGGCCAAAATCAAAACGAGAGTTAGCAGAAAAACATATAAAAGTAAAACTCAAATTATGGAGAAATAAAGATGCTTTATTCTTATTAACTCAATTTGCTTTCCATACATTCTCATTCATTATGTATGTTTCCACTCTATCTATTTTTATTGGGTTAATCTTAGGACTTGATATAATAGGAGTTAGTTTATTATTAACAGTTTCAGGAATTTCACGTGCGATTGTTCGTTTTACATTCCTTAAACCCACTATTAGAATTTTAGGGGAAAAAAAGACCAAAATACTTGGTTTATCTATCTTAATTATAACATTTATCCTTGTGGGAATATTTGGAACTTTTTATAGAGAAATTTGGATTTTTATTGTATTAATGGTTTTAGTGAGTTATGGAGTTTCATGCGCAAGAGGACTTATGATGAGTAAAGTGACTGAGACTGTTTCTCCTAAAGATATTGGAAAAATCAATGGATATACAACAACTTTAGATAGTCTTGCTCAAATATTTGGTCCAATTTTAGGAACATTTTTAATCCAAGAGTTTGATCCTTATTTATTTGGATTATTAATGGGCACACTAGCAATTATAGCATTAGCAATGTCTTTTAAAAAAGTTATCATGTATAGAGACAAAGTCAAATTAAAAGAATTGAAACCCTCTATACAACAATAGAGAAATCCTATTTTTGAGAAATGAATAATTTTTTATAATCCACTAATAATAATACTAATATGGAAGCAGATGAATCTAATAAAAGTAATAATTTAAGTTTTGAAGAAAAACTGGAAAAGACTGTTGAGCTTCCCGCTTTGGATTTTTTTAAAATTAATTTTATTAGCTTCTTAGTACCATTTTATGTATGTTTAGGTCTCTTCTTATTATTTGAATATGGTTTTATTAATCTCTTCTCAATACATCCACTTATTCATTTAATCCTATTACCTGTGCTTTTTCTTATCCTCTATTATATTTATCTTATTGGGTTAATTGAGTTTACTGCTTTATGGGCTCGAAGATGGAATAAAAAATCTCCTCCTAAGCAAGGTGTATTTAGGCGTGTACTTGATGATGTGAAGAGTGAAGAGGGTAAATTGATTAAATATTACCACAAAAGAGGATTTATAATTAAATTCCCTATGTGGTTAACTTCAAAATCACCATTTCCGTGGTTAATTAACCGAACTCTTCGAAGAATCAGTCATAACAAAATTGGGAAGAATATAATCTATAATGACGCTTATGTGGGTTTGGAATTCACTGAAATTGGAGATAACACTTTTTTTTATCCTACTACAGGGCTCTCCAGCCATGCAGTTAATACTATATTTGGGAAAATTACTATGCTTGAAATAAAAATTGGAGATAATAATACCTTCTATCCAGGAACAATAATGGGATGTGGAGCTCTAACTACTGATGATAATGTTATTTATCCAAATACAGTTTTGCATAAAAATTGGAGAGGAAAACCAGGAAAATTTTATTATCAAGGAAGCCCTGGACGCCCTGTTAATGTAGATGAAAATTTTAAATAAGAATTAACTATTTCTTAGGATATTTTTTGTGTTTTTGTAAAAATTCTCGGTATGAGTTAATTTTATCTAAAACAGTTCCTGTTAGTTCTAGACTCTCAAATACCGGAACATTACGATTCAAAAGTTTTAGTTTAAATTTATATCGGCTTTTATATTCCTCAAAACCTTCATTAATTTTTAACATAACACAGTGCATGGGTTTAGTACATATTCTTTTTGCTTTTGAGATATATCTGATGAATTCTTTATTCAAATCCATATCTTTAAAGCCCATTTCTTCCAATAACTCTTGAAAGCCCCCAAATCTTTCAGGGTCCTTTATAAAAACAATTGCAGAGATATTTGGGTCCTTATCTAAAGCTAAAATAGTACGGTAATAGATATTAGGTTGAATACCTGCTCCACCAAGATCAAGTGGATTACTCATATTTGTATTTACATCCGGTAAAAATCTCTTCATTTTATTAACGGTTTTCTCATTTAAACTTGGTATTTTTAAGTTATGTTTTTCGAGAATGTCTATAGCTTCTATTGTAGAACCTCCTCCTATTCCAATTACACCTACATTTCGGGTTTCAGGTAAGTGTGTTAAATTAAAAGCTGAAGCTAATGCTGTTAGTTCATTAGAATTATTGACTATACAGCTTCCCGTTTGTTTACCTACAGCTTTCCAAATTGCGTTATTCCCCGCTAAACCCCCTGTATGGGATAATATAGCTTTCTTAGTTGCTTCACCATATCCGGCTCTCCAAAGTATGACTGGTTTTCTATTTAAATTACATTCTTGCACCTTCTTCATGAACCTTCTTCCTTGAGTAATAGATCGTAAATTTTCAATGTATAAACCAATAATTTTCGTATATTCATCATAAAGAAAGTAATCTAGAAATTCAGCAGGAGAAAGATCTAATGAGTTTCCAATTGAAATAAATTTGGAAACATGAAGTCCATATGAAACCGCTAATTGGGATAAGTTTTGGGCAATTCCACCTGATTGAAAAACTCCACTAAAGTTTCCAGCTTTTTTAGATTGTTCATAAGCGAAATATAATCCTCCTCTTGGATTATAAACACCAATACAATTAGGCCCAATAATTCTAATATTATATTTTCGGGCTATATCTAAAAGTTGTTGTTCTAGATTCTCATTTCCTACTTCACGAAAACCTGAAGCAAAAACAGTTACAAAGGGTACGCATTTTTGACCAATTTCCTCCATTAATTTTGGACATAAACGAGCAGGAACCGCTAAGATTACATAATCAATTGGTTCGGAAATCTCTAATATCGAGCTATGGATTCTATACCCATATAAATCTTGACCATTTAACCGTGGATTGAAAAGATATATAGGCCCTTTAAATCTGTTTTTCATACAACGAAGAAAAAAGCCACCGCTACCAGGATTACGACTCACACCAACTATCCCAATTGACTTAGGAAAAAATAATTTTTCAAATTCAATTTTTCGGGATTCATTAATCGCTGACATAAGAAAGTCTTCTAAATATTGATAAATGAGTTAAATAGAATAATAAGACGGGACTAAAATATTTTATCAAGAAAAGCAATTGGGTTTTTTAAATATCTCTTATTATTCTTCTAGCTTGTTGAATATCATCATGTATTAAGCCATCTATACCCATTCTTACTACTTCTTTTAATTCTGAATCTTCAGTTGGCTCGTAAATCTGTGTCCACATATTAATTAAAAGATTATTAGAATGCGCAAATTCGATAATTTCTTTATTAACGGTCCTCCAATATGGATGAATGGCAAAAAAATTGTTATCAATCGCTTTTTTGCAGAATTTAATTACCATTCTGGGAGAAATCAGCTTTTCAGAAAGTATTAATCCTAAGTTTAAACTAGGTTGTAGTTTCTGCAGTTTTAATAATTCGCTAAATATAAAAGAACTAAATATTGAAGTTTCTATAAGATCTTCTTTCTTCAGAAGCTCTATAAGATCTTTACTAAATTTCTGGGCTTTTACTTCGCAATTCAAACCTATATTTCCTTTAGCAATTTTTATTAATTCTTTTAGTGTGGGGATGCTCTCGCCATCCCCTGCATCGATGGTTTTCAATTCTTCCAATGTCATATCTCTAATAAAGTTGACTTTACCATCTAGTTGAGTAATATAAGCATCGTGTTTAATTACTATTTCTCCATCTTTAGATTGGTGTACATCAAATTCGATATATTCTGCATTTAATTCAACTGCTTTTTGAAATGCTCTTAAAGTATTTTCAGGCGCGATATTGCTAGCACCTCTATGAGCAAATATGGTTACTTTATTTTTTTCTAATTTCATTTTTTTCCATTTAAGTATATAATTTATTTACTACATCTTTGACTCGTGAAATATTATTGGAGATAATCCCATCAACACCTATTTTAATCAGGTTTTCAATTGCTGAGATTGAATCAACTGTCCATGGATAAATTTTTAGATTTTTTATGTGAGCTTTATCTATAAATTTTTTGTTCACAACAAGATACAAGGGATTAATTGCATAAAAATTATTTTCCACGGCAGTCTTAATCATTTTTTTCCTCGAAAACCAATCCATTAACCATCCAGATCGAGTTGGATTCAATGATGCAATTTTTAATCGAGGCTCTAGATTTCTAATCTTTAGGAGTTCCTTTTGTTTAAATGAGCTAATTATTGTAGATTTAAACAAGTCAGCGTCCCTTATTATTTCTATGATCTTATGTGCCATATTCCCCACTTTAATCTCGCAATTTAAACCAATTTTACCCTTTGCTAATTTCACTAATTCTTCTAATGTTGGTATTTTTTCGCCATCTCCACAATCTAATTCTTTCAACTCTTCTAGTGTCATTTTTTCTATTATTCCTGAATAACCTGTTGTTCTGAATGTATTAGCATCATGAATTATTACTATTTCCCCATCTTTGGATTGACGAACATCAAATTCAATAAAATCAGCTTTTAATTCAATTGCTTTCTTGAATGCTTTCAAGGTATTCTCAGGAGCTAAATTGCTAGCACCTCTATGTGCGATTATTATAATTCTATCTTCAATATGCTTAGATATAATAAAATTCACCAATTTAGTTGAGGTATAGTATATTAAGAATAGTTGTTCCTATGTATCAATTTCTTTCATTTTTTCTATTAATGTAGTTTTAATCAAATACTTAATTATCTATTTTATCATAAATCTTATGGAATGATTTGGTAAAATCTCTTAGGGGATCATAGATCTACTTTATATTTTAAAATTTTATTAACTGTAAAACTAGATGTTTATATATCCGATATACTGTAACAATTATTTGAGTTATGCGTTAAATTTATAAAGCTATAATATTTTTTATACTGATAGGTTATAAGGTTCGTGTTAGATATAACCTAATATACCAATAAGTTTAAATATCTGAAATAAAAGAACTGAGGAGAGTATAATTAGGTTCTGTGAGGATTGTGGAAATATGCTTGTCCCAAAGAACGGTAAACTATACTGTAAAGCATGTGAAAAGGAGTTTGATTTGGATAAATCGAAGACAGAAGATTATAAAATAATTAAAACAATCAAACATGATGAAAAAGAAAGTGCTCCTATTGTAGTCAAGGAGGGATTTCGAGGAGAAAGAATTTCTGGAGAAGATCGTAAAGCATATGAAGATTTGTTTGAAATATCAGATGGCTATGAATCTTAATTGAAGCTTGTTCTAAGGTATAGGAATAGATCACTTATTCTTCCTTGTTTTTACCTGATTAATAAATATTATTCTTTGAAGATTATACTTTTAAATTGTTTTAAGAGTAATTAAATTATAATTTGAAAAAATATTTCAACACTCAATAAACAAACACTGAAATGTAGATTGATATGTCTGAAGAAAAAAAAACCCGATTACGTGGTTTTGCTGGAATAGTTTCTAAGCAGGTTGAACCTTTAAACGAAAATGAAAAATTTAAACATATATTCAAAGACTCTGAAGAAAAGGTTCTTCTAAATGCTAAAGATGGGAAGTGGGCGGCATTACTGATAATAGATAAAGGTAAAATCTTTGTAGAAGGCATTAAAAATGAACCAAAGGAAAATATAAAAAAGAAAAACGCGGGGTGGGATGGATTATTACAAACTACAACACCAATGTTTATGGAAATCCTAGGCAGTGATAATCTTTCGATGGGTAAAGTTATAGGAAAAATATTATCCGGAAAGATAAAGATTAGGGGAATTAAACATGTTTTAGTTTTACTTAAATTATTTGATTTATAGGTTAAGCTCGAAAGTGTTCGCTAAGAATTTCATTCTCTCTTTTAATTTTTCCTTATTTTTTTCATCTTTTAATGAATTTAGAATTACATCCTTATCCTTATCTGCTATGCGATCTTGAAATAATTCAAGGTATTCTCTTAAAAATATAACCTTTTTATTAGGATAATTATGAATTTTTTCATAATATCCTTCAATTATGTGATCAACAGAAGTTTCCCCTTCTTTTTTATTAGAAATGATCTGTCCTTCACTCCCTAAAAGCTCTTGGATCACTGAATTATTATTTATAATATCTTGTGTTATTTCTTTTAACATTTCATTTCTAGGTAGAATATTTAGATTCGAGAGATATTCATTAATTTCGGAATTCTTATTTTCAACTTCTTTAATAATCTCAAGTATTTTTTCTTTATTTCCACTTCCCATATAATATTAAAGGCTTGATTGAATTATAAAATTTTATTTGAATCATTCTATGTTAAAATTGATTTTGACATTCCTCTTAATTTTTAAATTTGACTAAAAATAATATTAATTAAATTGATGAATGTCATTGATAAACAGAAGCTAATTAAATTCCAAGAACTGATAAACTATGAGTTTAACAAAGAAGAATTATTAATTCAAGCTTTAACTACTCCACAATTAGGAAATTTAACAGGAAAACCTAGCTATGATTTTTTAGAGACTTTAGGAGACGCCGTAATTAAAATAATATTTATTTTGAAACTGTATCAAATAGGAATAAGAAATTCTGGTGAAATTACAAAAATTAAAGCAAGCTTAGAAAGTGATAAAACTCTCAAAAAAGTAGCAAAACAAATAAAATTAGAAGATTATATTTTTAAAACAGAAAACCAAAGAATAGAAGGCACACGAATTCTAGCGGATGTTTTTGAAGCGTTAAGCGGTGCAATATTTCTTGATTCGAATCATAACTTAAATTTGGTTGAAGAGAAGTTAATAGAGCCTTTTTATGAAAATCTAGATATTATAGTAAAAAATTCTATTATTTCAAGTAAAAATGAATTACTAGAATATTTACAAGATAAATTTAAGACCAATATAGTAATTGAACTTGAATATGAGAAGTACGGGGAAGAGCATGAATTAATTTGGGTAGCTAAGAATCCAAGAATATTAGATAAGGAATATAAAGAATTATTAGAAATTCCAATAAAGTTGAAATCAGGAAAATTTAGTAGAAAAAAAGATGCTGAAAAGAGTTTATATGATATAATATTGAACTACTTAAAAAAAAAGAAATATAGGTAATTTTTATCATAGTTCTTAGGATAAATGAAAACCATAATTCTTATATATTCTCTTCTTTATCACAGTTTAGGAAATTATGGTGTGAAAAATGAATCCAATGGAAAAAAAAAAATTTGCAGGCTATATTTTGATTTTAGTTGCAATTGGGATTTTCGCCGGTTCTATGGTGCTTTCATTTATAAATTATCGTTTTATGTTTGCATTCCCACAAGATTTAGCAGATAAAATTTCTAGATCGATATTTTTTGTCGGTTTAATAATGGCCCTTATTACTCTATGTATAGGGCTTTTTCTCATAATAAAATATCGCTATGGATAAAGATATTTTATGATTCTACTTTTTTTTATAGTTTAGTAAAGAAAAAATAGAAGTTCGAATAGATTAGAACCTCAATTTTTAAAAGAAATTCAAAATTTTCATATGCGTATAAGATTAGTCATCTGAAAAAGTTTATTTTAGCAATATTATATTATAAAGTTAAAAATTGAATTAGTAAGAAAAAGCACATTTTATAGCATTAGAAAAAATAAAATTAAAGAGAATTTAAAATGCCTAAATCACCAATTTTAGAAAAAACACCTTTAATGGAGCAGTTTGAAGAGGAGACTGGAAAGTTAGCCATTTGGAAAGGCGAGCTTTCAAAGAATTTTAAAAAATGGAAGAAGAAGAAGAAAGAAGAAGAAGTCAAACAAATGAAAGAAGAGATTTTGACTCAATCTCGTATAGAAAAGAAGAAAATGAAAAAGGATGTAAAAGAAGATAAAGTCGCCGGAAAAGATTATGATCATTTAATTACTGTAGAAAACCTTCATAAAACATATTTATTAGGGACAACTGCTGTTGCAGCTTTACGGGGAGTTGACTTAATAATAGATAATGGAGATTTTATTGATATAATGGGACCTTCTGGTTCGGGAAAGACGACACTTCTTAATCTAATTGGTGGACTTGATACACCAACAAGAGGAAAGATTTTCCTAGAAGGTAGAAACATAAGCATGCTTAGTGATAATGATCTTGCAGAAATTAGGCGAGAAAGAATAGGATTTGTATTTCAATTCTATAATCTCCTCCCTCAAATGACTGCGATGGAAAATGTAATGGTACCTTTACATTTTTCAGGAAAATTAAGCCGTAGAGGCAAAAGGAAAAAAGCAATGGATCTCTTGAGATTAGTAGGATTAGATGAAAGAGCGCACCACACACCTTCAGAATTAAGTGGAGGTGAGCAGCAAAGAGTAGCTATTGCTAGAGCTTTTTCAAATGATCCAGCAATTTGTGTTCTTGATGAACCAACAGGAGATCTGGATTCCAAGACAGGAGTTATGGTATTAAATCTTCTCAGAGATTTAAATAAACGAGGAGCTACTTTTGTTGCGGTGAGCCACGATGCAGCAGTATCAGAATTTGCTACTAGAGTATTTCATATGAGAGATGGGAAACTTACTCATGAAGGGAAAATTGGTGGTTTAAAGGAAACCGAAATTATGCAGCTTAAGCGAAGACAAGAAACAGAAATAAATAAAGAGAAATGTAAAAGTAAAATTTTCCAATATCTATACTCCAACCAGGGTAAAACGGAAATCCCTATAAGTGAGATCAAAGGCAACATCCCAAATTCTATAGTTATGAATTTACCAGAACATTTTAATGATATTCTTCAAGAATTAATTGAAGAAAATAATTTTTTCGGTCGAATTGAGGGAGAACTATTAATCGTAAATTAAAATATCCTAAAGAGTTAAATTAAAATCTAAAATACTTCACACCACATGACACATATTAAGTTAGTTTTCAAGTATGCGTTCCAAGATCTAAAAAAACAAAAAATTAGAACGCTATTAGCTATAGTCGGAATGCTTATATCAATAGGTCTACTTACAGTAGTTTTATTTCTGTCGGATTCTATTGCTGTAGGTTATGTGGACTATTTATCTATAGACTCAGGAGATCAGGATGCTGTTATTTCCGTTAGGCATTATAATGACGAACCTATTAACCGATCTTCTTATTTTGATTACAATCCAATAATTAATTCAATTCAAAATGCGTCCAACATCGTAGAAAATTTTATTCCAAGAATGGAAATAAGGGGATATGTTAAAAATCTTTTAACAAATGAAGAGGAAAGGACTAGGATCTCAGGAATCAATTTTACATTAGAAAATAGCATTAATTTTGGAACATTTATAAACACCTATAATGGAGATTTATTAGATTTAAGTACTTTACCTTTAAATCACTGTGCAATTTATTATGGATTTAATGATATCATCAAATACTCTGAAAATGATACTATTGAGATTAGAATGGAATTAACTCATGGAAATATTACATTAAATCAGACAAGAAATCTTACAATTTCAAAAATTTTTGATTTCAATTTAAAATGGCCTGTAAGCTATCGTGATAGGAACTTGATTGTTGTTGACATTGAAACATTATATCAATACTTAGGATTTGCAGAATTTCAGGGAAAATGTAATGATTTAATCTTGACTTTTAAAGAAAGTAGCGAACTCTATGATATCAGGAATTTTGAGAGTTCTAAGATTCTTGTGAAAAATCTTGTAACAGATATACAAATAGCAATTGGGATTAATGAATACAACATAGATTTACCAAAATTACGTGTCTTAAGTTATGCTGAATTATTAAGTGTATTTATAGTGATAATTTTTGTTTTTGTTTCGATAGTCGCGATGATGATTTCTGGGGTGCTAATTAATGGTATATTAAAGACTTCTGTAGAGGAAAGAATCCGAGAGTTTGGAATATTTCGCACTTTAGGAGCGAATAAAAGGTATAATTTAGCTATAGTTTTAATGCAAGGCTTTTTATTGTGCAATTTTGGGGCTATTGCTGGAATTGTAACTGCATTTTTACTTTCCAATTATGTAATAATTCCCTTTGCAAATACTGTTGTTTCAGGAAGTATTCTAGGTTTTGGTTCAATACCCTTCTCTTTTTCATGGTCCTCTGTGATTATATCATATATTATGGGTATAAGCGTTGGGATGATTGTTAGCATTGCTCCAGCATATAAAGTAATGCGTCTTCAATTAATTGAATCAATTCACCCTTACCGCCATGAGGATACTTTATACCGTTTACAAAAAAAAGCGACAGTCAATTATAAATTAATCCTAACTGGAATAATATTGGCATTTAATGGAGGTTTTGTTTTTTATGTGATTCCTCAAATTATGGTTGCAAGCGATATGGCTCTTTTTGCTGGTACGTTGATAGCAATTTTATTAATTTTTAATATTGGATTAACGCTTGCTGGATTAGGATTGATCCCAATTATAATAAGGCTAATAATTGAATTATTTAGACCAATTGCGAGAAAACTACATAATGTGATAAAAATCTTTGTTTTTCGATACCAGCGTAGAAATTCAAGTACTATTATAATTTTTGCGTTATCTTTTTCATTTGTTATTTTCACTTCTTCTTTAATTAACACATTATCCGCGCAATCAACTGCTATGACAAAATTAGCATATGGATCAGATCTCCTTATTGAAACTACCGGATGGGAAGAACCTGACGATTCGGGCGGAGGAGGTTTTTTTGGTCCAGGAATTTCCAATGAAATTTCAATTAGTAATCCCTTGGACTATGAAAATTTACAGACTGCTGATGCTTCTATTAATCCCAATAGAATTCTTACAATTGAATTTGAAGAAGAATTAATGGCTATAGACGGTATTGAAAAAGTTAGTTCTGTCTTAGCAAAACCTTATCAGTTAACACAAATTTACGCAGAAGAAAATAAAGAATTTAATGCGGAAATTGGTGATTATGCTGGTTTATCAACGCAAGATATTACATTAATTGGTATTGATGAAGAATATCCTTATACTGTGAGAAGCGAGTTTATTGAAATGACATCGGGGAGTAAAGAGAATTCGTTTAATGAGTTATTTTATAATAATCAAACCTATACTTGTATAATATCTGAAGCAATTGCATTAGCGATGAATATATTGATTGGAGATAATGTTCGAATTGTTATTCAGCGAGGAGATGAAAGAGAAGTGTATCCATTTTTAATTGTTGGCACTGCTAAAAGTATGTCAGGATTCTCTCAGGAATTTTCTGCTTCACTTATGATGGGAGGGAGAGGGGGTGTTTTAATCTCTCAAGAAACATATATTGAAATCATGGATATACCTCCCATTCCATATTTGGATAGAATATTTATTAAACTCCGGGAAGACAGACTTTCAGTATCTCATTTAATAGAGGATATGATAGATGAATATTATCAAACTGTATATAACTTTGACACAACTAATCTTGCTAGAAGTGTAGCACAGGCAGAGTCTGCATTTTTTGTATTAGACACATTATTTACTTTAATTGCTTTAACAACTGTATTTATATGTATTTTTGGATTGTTGTCTTCATCCTATTCAACAATAATTGAGAGAAAAAAAGAAATTGGTATTATTAGAACATTAGGTCTCAAGGGTAGAGAAATAAATAGATTATTTATACTGGAATCTTTAATAATTATGATTAGCAGTGGAACCATTGGCATACTAGTAGGTTGGCTTACAAGTTGGTTAGTTACAAGCCAATTAATGGGCACTATGGCAGGGATGCCAACTCTACTGTATGTACCATGGACTAACATTACTTTGATATATACATTATCTATTATTATGATATTCTTTGGAATGAAAATATTGTTAAGAAAAGTTAGAAAACAGAAAATAGTTGAAATTTATAGGGAAACAGTATAAGGGAGGTAAAAAATTGAGAAAAAACAAATCAATAATTATATGCATTTTACTTTCCATGATCTTTCTTACACCCTTAAATATAGTTTTAGAAAATAACTTTAGAGATTTAAATGTGAAAGAAATAGTTGTATTTGAATCAGGAGATAATAATTTGACCCTATCTGACGTCGCTGGCTCAGATCTATATGCTGAAAAAATAAATGCTTTTATTGCTGGAAATAAATCAATAATAAAGCAATCCCTCTTTACAAATGACACAAATATTCTTTCTCAATTTGATTCAAATGATCCAGCTTTCTATAAATGTAATTTGATCATAAGTGCTTCGAATGGAATCAATCCAGAGATATTTCCAAGAGTATTAACAGAGAGTGATATTCCTTCACAGTATCTTGTAGGATTTAACAATTTTGTTGGTTTTCTTTTTTATGATAAAGTATTGAATCAGCAAGATGCTGAAATGAGAGCTGAGAGAGCTTTAGAAATAATTAGGAAGAAATTTAAAATTGATTTAATAATGGTTAATGTGTCAGAACCTAACTTCTTTCCTTTTATTGGATCTTGTCCAAATTGGGATTGCATTTTTGAAGAGCTTATGATTAATTTTCCTATGGATGGATATTGGAGCGCTTTAGATACTAATCGCTTGACCAGTCAAAGTTATACGCAAAACTACCACCTTTCTTCATCTTTTATGTTGCTTAATTCATTAGACTTCTTTGAAGGCGATTTTGATATATCGACAGATCAGGTAAACTTCAATATAGAATCTCTAGATTTATCTTTCTTAGAGAATTTGGAATTGCAGAATCTTGTTGATCAATTGGACATTATATTAGAAAATTATGGAGATATATTTAATGCTACAATTTCGGAAGAAGAATTAGAACAATTTATTGAAATCTTTAGCACATTTACGCTTTCAAATAATTCACATTATACAAGTATTTCAATTCAATATGAGGGGTTAGAGGAGGGAATACAAAAAGTTGAGAAAAACCAATTTGAATTCAATTTATGGGATGCATTAGGATATAATGGGGATCCATTATCACCAAGTGAAAAAATCTACATCGCATTGATAGGCTCTTTCATGAGTGGAATTGAAATTAATACAATATGTACAGAAATCGTTGATATGACTCCAAAGAACTTTAAATTTAGTGATTATCTTTTAGAGCAAATAGGATTACTTTTTTATCTTGCTGGGATTGATTTTAACACTCAAGATCTTAAAGATTATTCATTTGATTTATTTTGGGTCGATGTTGAAGGAATTAAGCGTTCGTACGTTATTCCCGTTAATTTACAAGATCCTTCAGATATAATTAATTTCTTACAACAAGTTGGATTTCAAGGTTTTTCTTCTATTCCAACGGGAATTATAAATCCCATTGAAGATTTGTCTATAATTTATAATATTTCAAATTCTGAACCAAACTTATTGCTCAAAAAGGAATTAATTGGAGGAAATGCTTCATTTGGGGTATTTCAAAATTTTTCATATTATATTTCAGTAGAAAATGTAGGAAATATTACTGCATGGGGTGTACCAACCCAAATCCCACTTGAACTCAATGATTTCTTCCTTCTTTTTACATTAGGAAATCAACCACTTGCAGATGAATTTCAAGATTCAATTTGGGAAGTTGTTCGCATAGAATATCCAAATCAATATGATTCTTTAGAAGATTTTTTTAATTTTGATGAAGATCCAAGAATTTTTTATTTTGATACATTTGGGACAGGAACTTTTGATACTCTATATCCAGATCTACTTAATTTCACTAATCTATCACCTTATAATAAAGATACGGATCATGTTATAGATATTATTGTTACAGGGTATCCTCAGTTAATTACCGCTTTGACAGCTTTAGGGATGACCCCTAGCGATCTTAAAGATTATTTTACTAATAATTATAGTGTATGGAATGAAGAGAATTGGGATCTTGCCCCTGGAGAGTTTTTATCGTATGAAATTAATAATTTTTCAATTTCAAATCTTGATTCATTTACTCCATTTTATGTTAATAATTTTACAATTCAGACAACTCCAACTACTCCTGAAATTATTACGGGTATACCTCTTGGAGGAACTACACCAGAATCAGCTTTATCATTAGATGAGGAGAGTTGGATAATTGTCTCTGAAGAAAAATTCTTGGAGCAAGAAGTAGAGATTAATTTTATTTTCAAAAATGACACAAATATTGATTTTACTAATAACACACTGGAAATGGTATCTTTCATAGTAGATATCAATAGCTCAATTAACTTAGAGGCTTCTAATTTTGAAGTTTTTGATTTTGATGTTGAAGAATTCAAAGAGATGACTCCTTATTTAGAAAATATTATAAACAATAGTTGGACATTCTCAATAATTAATCAAGATAAAAATTTGGATTGGCTTTTTTATCCATTGGATCAGCAAAACTATACTGTACTTTTCAAAATAACTTGTACTAACTCTGAACAGTTTAATATTTCGATCAATAACTTAGATATTGAATTTTCTGTAAGGGATATTAATTTTAACAGTGATCCTGGGGCTAGAGTGGTATATGGCTCTACATTGGGTTATGTTCGATTTGAAAGATCTTCGAATTCTGTACCTTTATGTACTTATGATGGAGCATCTATTGTTGTAGATGCATATTTAAGTAATTACAGTTCCAGACCTGGTGAATTGAACACATATTTCATAAATTTTAAGAATATTGGCTCAAAATCTGCTAAAAATATAACAATTTCTATGTTAATTCCTGGAATTATTAATTCTATTAACGAATTTACACTAAAAAATAATAATTTGTCATATAATTTGGCAGAACTCGCTCCTTCAGAAGAAAGGATGATTAATTATTCTTTTTTTGTTCCCAATTCAATATCTTTGAGAAAAATTTCAATCATATATCACAATCCAGAAAATATTGAAGGAGGAAATTCTTCTAAAATAGTTAGTTTTGCTAACCAAGTCTTTATCTCAGCACCAATAGACTATAATGATAGTGTCCCGTATGTTAGAACTATTGAAATAGGTTATAACAATTTGAATAATAATCCTCCTATTATTGGAGAAATTTTCAATCTTACTATTTATCTTAATAATATTAGCCCTATTCATTTAAAAATTCCAAATCTTAACATATCATTAAATGATCAATTTGGAGATTTAAAAAGAGTAGATCAGTTTATACCTTATTTTGAAGATATCTTATTTAATGAATCAATCTCCTTTAATATTACTTTAAAAAAAGTTGGTTGGAAGGGCTATTACTATCCTCCAATTAACTATATTGAAAGCTCAGAAAGTAGAACTTTACAGATATCAACATCCTCATTCGAAGTATTAGGAGATATAAATTTTACAATCATTAAGTCCGTAAATAGAGACCAAATTGAAATTGGAGATCACGTTATAGTAAGCATAGAAGTAGAAAATACAGGTTCAATAAGCATCGAGGATATAAAAGTCAACGATATGATTAGCTATTCTCAAATAGATTTCTCGCTAATAGAAGGAAATTTGATTAATTTGATAAATTCCTTAGATCCTGGTGAAAAAACAACTTTCAATTATACTATTGAGGGTAAAAGACAAGATAATGTAAGTTTAAAGTCAGCAAGTATTGAATTTTACTACTTACATGAAAAAACTATAATTTCAAATACCGTTAATATAAAAATTATAACTCCAAAATCAAGACAAATATTATATATAGGTTTACCAATTTTAATTGGTCTTATAATATTGAGTACTTACTTTTGGCAAATTAGAAAATATAAGAAAAAAAGAACCGCCTATGAAAGATCTGAGATGCACATTTTTGAACTCGGTTCAAGAGAATCAATCCTCAAAATAGATCACACATTGAGAGAAAGACTGAATATAATAATAAAAAGTTCTAATGAACAATTTCCCGATTTAGAGAAAAATGAAGAAATTAAGAACTTGACAAACAATGATGGGAAGAGGGAGATATAAATGAATAAAAGACAAAAACAATCCATCGTTTTATTGGTTGTTTTAATAATTTCTTTTACTAGTTTTCTTCATAAATTTTCAAATTCAAATAATCTAATTAGTGAAGGATCGCAATCTCATCAGAATGAACTTGTCCCTTTAATATCTGGTATCTATAATAAAAATGTTATAGTTTCATTTGAGAAACAATCATATAATAGTTCAGTTACATCTCGTTTTGAATATCATGGAGGGACGGTTAAAGAAGAATGGAATAATAAATTTTCTACAATTTCAGGTTTTGCGGGTATTATGCCTTTAGAAGCAAACAAAACAGCTTTTCAAAATGATTTTCCAGATGCTACTGTCGAAAATGATGAAATATTAGAAGCTCAAATGAATTACGCTTCAATTCAATCTGGAGCAGTTAATTCTTCATGGTATTTGAATGGATTTAAAGGTAATACTGATTCTTCTGTAGCTGTATTAGATACAGGAATCAATCCTAATCATAATTTCTTTCCAAATGGCTATAGTCCCTCAGATCTAAGTGGAGATATTGTAGGATGGGAAAATTTTGTAAATCTACAACCTATTTCAGATGATAATGGCCATGGCACTTTAGTATCTTCAATTATTTCTGGAACTGGTATGGATTCATACAACTCGATTAATCCTTCAATGATCAAGATTAAAGGAAACTATTCTCATACTGATTTATTTAATGAATATTCAGCTCCAAGAAATTATACCTTAAAATTATTCACTTTTAACGCTTCAAAAGAAAGTTCAAATATTTTAATAAATTCGTCATGGAAATTAGAGGAACAGGGAATAGATAAGTTTTGGTTTGAACTTTATTATAATAATACATTAATACAATATTCTTACAATGAAATACAAGATAATTATTACTTAATTAACCACGAACTCAATATAAATAACTTAGGTGTTTATGATTTATATTTAAAATATCATAAACTTCTACAAGCCAAACCCGTTTTTTCATTTAACGCAGAAGTATCTTTTTTCCCTGAATTCCCTATCATAAATAGAAATCATTTCACGGGTCTAGCAAATGCCACAAAAATCGTAGCATATAAAATTTTAAATCAATCTGGTAAGGGATACACTTCAGATCTAATAACAGCACTAGCCAGTGTAATAGAAAATCGAGAAATTGATCATATAATAAGTGTTTGCTTAAGTATAGGAACTTTAGGAATGGACATTACAACAGTAAATTCTGTAATAGATGATGTTGTGGACAGTGGAATCCTTGTAGTAATTGCTGCAGGAAATTCTGGTATAGAAGTCTCTGACTCTTTAAACAAATTAGCACAAAATAAAAAGGCTATAGTAGTAGGGGCAATTAATGACAGAGATCAAGTTACATCATATAGCAGTATGGGAAAAAGTATTGAAAACGTTATTAAACCAGATATTGTTGCTCCTGGTGGTAGCAAGATATTAGGTCATCGATCAATAATAGGAGCTAGTGATGAGATCGATAAGGCTACTCCTTCTTATGGAACTTCAATTGCTTCAGCGATTATTTCAGCAGCAGTTAATATATTGATTGAAGCAAAATGGGCTAATTGGAATCAATGGAATAATCTTGATTTAGTAACATGGGCGAAATACATGAAGGCGATTTTATTAATGACGGCTTCAGAAACAAATATTGAAAGAGAAAATGACCCCTCTACATCAACTAATGAAAGTGATTATTCTCCATCAATATCTATAGCTCCAATGACAGGTGGTTTAAAAGATATACATGAAGGCTATGGAAGATTGAATCTTCAAGCTGCTGTTGATGCGTTAGTTAAAAATATAGAAGTAAACAGTTTAACTAATGGTCATTTGATAAGTTCACAAGATGATCCTCTTGGTACACATGTTTTTGCTCGTCAAATTGATTTAAATGAAGATACTCAATATTCATTTACTTTGTCAACAGAAAATTCTAATGCCGATTTTGATTTATTTTTGTTTTCAAATGAATCGAATCAATATGGTGAACCAATTCTTCTCCAATCATCTAGAAAATGGTATGGTGATTTTGATAACTTCTATTTTACTCCTAAATATAACCAGACCACCTGTATTGTAATTGTAAAAGCAATTGAAGGAATCAGTGATTTTACATTAAACATCTCAACTGTTAATAACCTTTTTGAACCAGAATTAAAAATAGCAGAAATAAATTACGTTGGAGGCTCCAAAAACACAACAGTGATGAGTCTTCAGGAATATATGGGAGGTGAACCAAAGAAGAACTATACTATTGATAGTTATAGGTTCTATATTGAATACTTTGATAATGATACATCGAATGTTCCACCTCAAGAGGTATATGTATCAATTGTAGAATTATCTAAAAATTATACATTAACTCAACTTTATCAGCCAGATAATATATATACCGATGGGGCTATATTTGTTAGCGATTATATTCAATTTCCGAGATCTGGAATATTCCATTACTTTTTTATTGCTAGTGATGGTAGTTTTAAAACAAGATATCCAGAAGCAAATTTACTTAATGTTACAATTGAATTTCCAACAGATAGTATTCAGTACCCAAATTATCATAGTTTTAATGATGGAATTGGAAACTGGACATGTACTGGTACTGGTTGGGAGATTATGACACAGGAAAATGTAAAAGATAATAGATCAAGAATATATCAAGATACCTGGTATTCTATGTATTTCGGAACTTTTCATAATAATCCAAGCAATTATACATACCAACCTATTAGATTAACTGAAGACCCCTATCCAAATGGCACATTATATAGTCCTCTGTACAATTTAACGGATATTCATCAAAACTATAGTCAACCCTTTCTAAAATTTGGATTTAGAGTAAGTATCAATTCAGGTGATTTTATATACCTCCAAATTAATCTAAACTGGACAGGTTGGATAACTCTTAGAACATATACAGATATAGAACAGGAATGGTTTATGGATAGTATTAATTTAACTCAATATATTGGTAATTTTGTTCAGTTTCGATTCGATACTTCTATAGATGATGAATTCGATTCGATTAATTATAAAGGATTTATTTTAGATTATTTTTCAATTGTAAATTATACAAATGAGAATGCCCCCTTAATAAATTTCAACTTAAACAACGATCTTTCATCAACTCAGGATTCACGATACCAAAAATATAGGTTTTCCTTTGAATATTTTGATTTAGATAATAATTATCCTGAATTTGTTTATCTTGAAATGGACGGTATTAATTATTCAATGTATAACATATATGGTGATTGGAATGCTAGCTCAACTGGTATAGAAGATAGGGGAATTTACTTTTCCAGATCTATGTTATTAGAAGAAATTTCTAATCAATCATTCAGATTTCATGTTTCAGATGGAGACTATACAATTATGAGCCCTTGGTATAACAGAAATAATTCATTATTTACATTTATCAACCCCACTCCATTACAATTTAATTTACTAATGGACGGAAAACTTATTGGATTTGAATTTTCGAATAGAGACTTAGATAATTATTATGTGTCGGGAACCCCAAACCCTAAAGAAAATACTGCTTGGTTTAGAGCAGATAATATTTGGCATCCAATATCCCGTCTTAGCCAAGATTATATATATGGAGGGAGAGGGCAGGGTTTTGGAGGATTTGAACAAGGGTATGGGATAAATTGGGATAGTAATTTAATAACTCGTCTTTTGCACTTAAGAAGTGAATATAAAGTATATCTTGAATTTGATTACGAAATTTCTTTACAGAATGAATTTTATCAACCCGAGGATCAGCTCGATAAATGTATTATTTCAATATCAACAGACTTTGGTGAAACATGGATTGATTTAAGAGAATTTACATATAATGATGAAGATCTCTCTGGAAGTAAAAGATTTGATATTTCTCAATATTCTGGGGAAGATATAATGGTAATGTTCACTTTACATTCAAATGCTAATATAATTGGATTGGGATATGGATGGTTACTATCTAATATATATATAGGTTATGATAAATCGACAGATTTTGTACCTCCCGAAATTACAATATTAAATCCTGAGCCTGACATAAATTTAAACTCAATAATTTCCATAGAAGCAAATATTATCGATAATAATGAATTAGATGAATCAAGAATTTACATATTTCTAAATAATAAAAGTGTTGACAGAAATAAACTAACCTATAATAGTAATACAAGTAAATTAGAATTTAATTGGAATACTATTAGATATAATGATGGACATTATGAAATTAGAGTGGTGGCTTATGATAAAGAAGGGAATAAAGGAGAGTCGTATATAAATGTATTAGTAAATAATGGGAGATGGTGGCTTCTATGGGGGCCATATATTATTCTGATAGGAGTTATAGCCGTTACCGCAATATCACTTTTTGTTATAGCGGAGAAGAAAGGTAAAATTTGGGTTCAAAATATTAAAAATATTCGAGCTGAAAAGATTAGACTCAAAGATATTGATAAAGATCAAGTAATTAAGAGAATAGAATTACTCGAACAAGAAGAAGAACTTCAAAGACCTTTAACATTATACTGCAAATCATGTAGATCCTGGTTTATTTCGCACAAATATGATATAATGTGTCCTGTTTGTGAGCATGATCAGATTTATACTGCATATAACTGCCTAAATTGCGGAAAATGGTCGTTGAAAGATGAACCTGGAGAAAATTTTTACTGTAAAAATAAAAAATGTGAAGGAGTTAAATTAGTGAGAAAAGAAAAAGAGGATATTGAAGAAATTTTAGCTAAAGAAGGTAAATTTCCAAGAGATTTTGAGAGTAAAAAGAAAAAATTTAGCATATTAGATAAATAAAAAGTATAGAAAAGTAGAAAATAATGGATATAAGAAATTTTTTGTATAAACTGAAAAAAAGGTTTAATCTACAAATTATCAAACATTCTTTGCTCGATCTTAAACGTGATAAAGCAAAAGTGATCTTTGGAGTATGTGGAATCGCAATTTCATTATTTTTATTAACAACTATAGGAATGCTAAATGATACAGTGAATTATAATTATCTTCTATATACTACATCATCAACGGGGAAGTCAGATATTATGGTCACGAGAACAGTACAAACAGATTTAACGTATGATCCTTTCTTTGATGAAGATATTATTGATAATGAGTTGCAGGATATTGAAGGAGTCCAAAAATTATTCCCGCGTATTATGATGTTAGTAGAAACAACTTCAGAAAATATTAATACTAGTGGCTCTCTTCAATTGTATGGTCTTGACTTTATAGAAGAAACCACTAATGGTAATATAGGAGACTTAATAGTTGTGGATGAAGAAGGAGAAGAAACTAATGAAATCTATGATGATGAACCAGACAATGGTGAATGTGTTATATTATGGAATGTTGCTCAAATCCTTAATGTAAGCAAGGGAGACAGTATATCTTTAAAATACCAGTCATACGAGTTAAACTTAACAGTGGCTGAAATATGTATTCAAAATCTAAAATTCACGCAATTTGAAAATTCTTTAATTCTGGTTAATATTCGGCAAGCTCAAGATTTTTTACGACGAGATGGTTTAATTAATTTCATAGTAGGTACTATTATCAATCCTCGAATTGTTTACGATGCTAGCAATTTAGATTTAACAACCAGAAGACTCCGAAAAATTGGCTCTAACATCCAAGAAAGATTAGATCTCAATGAATTTACTGTGAGTCTCCCAAAATTAGAGGAACTTGAAGGGGGGGAATTTCTATTAATGACCGTAACAATAATGTTTTGGTTTATTACAATTCTTTCCACACTTATAACAGGCATCTTAATTAATAGTATTCTATCAACTTCAGTTGAAGAAAGAATTAGAGAATTTGGTGTGGTACGGGTGGTTGGAAGTAGGAAAGCATATGCAATTAAGATGGTTTTATTTGAAGGATTGATGTTAGGGTTAATAGGTTCGGTTATTGGGATGATCCTCGGATTCACAATGATGAAACCAATTGCTCAAACTTTATTTCCTCTATATGAATTTCAATTTGAGTTTACTGAGGTGGAATGGGTGATTCAACCTGACACGCTTCTAATGACATTTTCAATCGGAACTTTTGTATCACTAGCAGTTGCCTTATTACCTGCTTTAAAAACAGCAAAATTGGATATTATCAAATCAATAACACCCTTTCAAACCAAAGAGGAGGGTTGGGAAATAAAAAAGGAGGGGAGTATGAATGTCAAAAGTTTTCTTACGGGTATTGCGATAGCTGCCATTGGAATGATAGTTTTTGTCCTTATGCCAAATATTTTTGTTACAGGTGATTTTATGTTAATATCAGCCTTATTTATTGGCCTATTAGCAGCAATCGTAATTGGCTTGGTTTTTGCCTCAATAGGTATAATCCCTTTAATACAAAAAATCTTTTTGGGTATAATCTCACCAACCATTAGAAAATATAGTAGCATTATAAATATCTCATTAAAACGTTATAGAAGACGTAATACAAGCACAGTAATTATGTTTGCAATTAGTTTCTCCTTTATTTTCTTTATCACAAGTGTAACCGAAATGCAATCTAGTAATATGGATCTAAATTTAAGATTTCAATATGGATCCGATTTAGTTCTGGTTAATGAAAACTTCTATACTCCAGAAAGTGCTTTAACGCTTGATATGGTAGAACAAATAAAAAATTTACCTGGAGTTGATAAACTTGCTTTATCTCTTCATAACACATTTGACCTTCAAGCTACTCTAGCAACTTTATTTCAAATAAGCGAGGGTCAAGTAGGCTTCAGTAGTGAGTCAACTGAGCAAATGATGTCAATGTTTCAATTTATTGGAACTGAGGATACTACAAAAATTAAAACAACGGCAGGAGATATGATGGACTTTGATGTTGTGGAAGCAGGATTTATAGGAGTAAATGAAGATTTTGTTGATTTAGTTGATAAA
This sequence comes from Promethearchaeota archaeon, assembly GCA_016839655.1. Next base: position 26,961 of record JAEOTW010000001.1, read on the forward strand.
GATTTATTGATCTGGAGCAGTAGTGGAAGTAATTCGGATTACTCCTTTAATGAATTATTTGCCCACAATAACACTTGTATATTAGCTAAATCTATAGCAGATTATATAGGTGTTAAAGAAGTCGGAGAATTTGTCCGAATTACTTTTTATCAACCAGAAGATTATGACAATGGACCGCTAGCTCCAGGAAATGTTACTCTTTTTCGAGTTGTAGGAATTTCAGGTGGAGTTCCAGGTTTTTTTAACTTTCGAAGTAATGAAATGTCTGCCAATGGTGGAGGGGTAATGGTTTCTTTAGAAAATTATATGCGTTTGATGAAAGTTGAAAATCCCGGAGAACCTAATATGGTCATTGACAAGATATTTTTAAATCTAGTCGATCAGACTGAGGAAAACATCAAAGAAACTAAAGATGAAATTAACGATATGTATCAAGAAAAAGATATAATTATTGATGACGCCATATCTAAAATTAATTTCTTTAAATCGATGACTGAAAGGCAATCTTTTCTTATGGAACTAATTTTAACATTTACAGTAATTATTAGTATTTTTGGCCTTGTAAGTAGCATGTATGCTGTTATTTTAGAGAGAAAATTTGAAATTGGAATCCTTAGATCAATGGGAATGAAAACAAGAAATGTCCGTAACATGTTTCTAATTGAAAGTATGATTACTTTAGTTTCTGCAGGAGTAATGGGGACAATTATAGGTACTTATACTGGGTATTTACTTCAATCCACCATGAGTTTGATGACAGAAATGCCAATGGTTTTCTCAATTCCTATAGATACATTATTAAGGGTGTTTATTTTATCAATTTCTTTTGCATTTCTCGGAACATATATAATTTTAGTAAAATACTTCTATAAGAAAAGTATTATGGATATCTTCCGGCAGACGTTTTAACAAAATAGCTTTTATCAATAAAGAGAGTTCAATATGTATTCTCTTTTAAAAAATTTATAAACTTCCTCCAAGATTGCCCTCTATGGGAGATCTTATTTTTTTCTTCTGTTGATAACTCAGCAAATGTTTTATTTGGTATCTTATTAGGAAGAAAAATTGGATCAAATCCAAAACCTCCTAAGCCTCTTGATGTCTTTGATACTTTCCCATAAATCTCTCCTTCGAATATTAATTTCTTATCTAGTGGTTTAAAATAAAGCGCGATAATTGAAGTGAAATGAGCCTGAGAAATCTCAAAATCATCTATTAATTTTAATATTCCAGTGTTCCCTAGAGTTTTCATGACATAAGAAGAATATACTCCTGGAAAACCATTCAAAGGTACGTCCACAAAAAACCCAGCATCTTCTATAAAATAAGAATCATCTAATTGCCCTTCTATACTCTCTAATTTGTATGATGCTACTTCTTTAAGAGTGTTTGCTTGAACTTCAACAGTTTTAATGTGCTTATGTTTTAAAACATAACTTCGGCTCTCTTTTTTGAATAAAGTGGATATTTCGTTATATTTATGAATATTTCCAGTTACAAAATAGATAATTTTCTGATCCCTATTCATAATTACTATAAGAGCATAAGGTTTATTTAGATATTCGAGTTGAATGAAGATTGAATTGTATTATGTAATGAACATTCCAAAAGTTTATTTTGTATATTTCTTTATTTATTTTATATTATATCTTATAAGAAACGCAACCTAAAAGGAAGAAAGTAAAAATGGCTCGGATGCATTCAAGAAAGCGTGGAAATTCAGGGAGTACACGCCCAGCTAGATTAGAAAAACCTACATGGGTTGAACCCTCCTCTGAAGAAGTTGAAAGTGAAGTTGTTAAATTAGCGAGAAGAGGACAATCAAAGTCAATGATAGGTACTATAATGAGAGATTCACGAGGTGTTCCTTTAGTTAAACTAGTCACTGGGAAAAAGGTAACTCAAATTCTAGAAGAAAATGAAATTGAATCTACTTTACCAGAAGATCTCGCAAATTTAGTTAGAAAAGCGTTGAATGTTAGAAAACACCTCGAAACAAATCATAAAGATCTAGATTCAAAAAAGGGATTACAACGAACCGAATCAAAAATCTATCGTCTAATAAAATATTATAAAAAGAAAAAGATTTTAGCTTCAGATTTTAAATACGATCCTGAAAAGATAAGAACATTAGTAGCGCGATAAATGGAGGATTTAAATTGAGTTCAAAAGCAAGGAAAAAAAAACCTAAAGCAAAAAAAGTAACATTTAAAGATAAAAATTGGTATTCAATAATAACTCCAAAAATATTTAATTTCAAGCCAATTGGGGAAGTTATTGGTTTAGAAGATACGTTAGTTGGAAGAACATTAGAGACGTTGCTTTTTGATTTTACACATAAATATTCTGATATCAGTTTGAAGCTAAAATTTAGAATTGTAGAAGTTAATGATGAAGGCAGAAAGTGTAATAGTATCTTTGTAGGGCATCAATACACAAACGATTTTATAAGATCTCTGATTGGCAGAGGAAGTACAAAAATACAATCAATTATCAACTTAACTACAAAAGATGGGTATATTTTTCGTATAACTATGATATGCACTACTATTAAAAGAGCAAGAAGTAGTCAACAAATCTTAATTCGGAAAATAATTAGAGAGATATTAAGCGAATTCGCTAAAAGTCTAAATCATGAAAAATTTGTCGCAGGAATGATATATGGAGAATTTCAAAATCAAATCCAACGTGTAGCTAAGACAATTTATCCATTATCTAATGCTGTTATTATTAAGAGTAAGCTTGTATCCATACCCGAAGGAGGAGAAGATAAAGAAATTCCAGATGACCAATTTGAGATTGTAGAAGTTGATATAAAGAGATCAAGAAAGTCTGAAATAAAAAGATCTGAAAGAATAAATGTAAAAAAGCTATCACAATCAAGACCCAGAACTCAAACCCCTCCTGAAGTCGTTTCCACTCCTAAAGAGGAAGAGGAAAAGGAAGAAGAAAAAGTAAAAGAAGAATAAGATAGTCTAATATTTTTGAAGTTCCTGAAATTAATTCTAATCCAGATAGTTATTTTTAATAATCTGCATACCTTCTTTTAATCTAATTAACTATTACAAATGGTAGTTATGTCTTATCAAGAAGGAAATCGAAATAATCCATATACTTTTGATGATTTTTTATTTGTGAGAAATCAGTTTAATTATTATAAAGATGATAAGTTTTTCCAAGCACTTGTTAAAAATTATGTCCCGAGGGAAGAGTTTGAGAAAATCGATAGGGACCTCCGTGCTCTCTCCGACTACGTTTCATTTAGATTCCGAGATCTTGCTGATAAAGCAAATGAGTTAGAAAATCGAATAAAAGTGACTAAACTTAAACATTATGATGCTCATAATCATAGAATAGACAGAATTGAACGCTGTTTAGAAACTGAGATTCTCGAAAAAGAAATTTTTAGTTTAGGTCTTTTTGATCCTGCGCGAAATTCTGCTTGGAGTAGATTTGTTAAAATGTTTTTACTCTATGAAAACGGAGAATCCGGGGTAATGTGTCCAATAGCATGCTCTCATGGAGCTGTTGAAATAATGCAAAAATATGAGGATACATTAAATCCTGAAGCAAAAAAAATCCTGAAATCTATGAGAGATGGCGATAATGGAGAATACAAACTTGGTTCTCAATTTGTTAGTGAAATCCAAGGGGGAAGTGATGTTCCAGCAAATTTACTTGAAGCTGTTTTTGAAAAAGATGAAGGTGAAGATGGAATGTCAAATGTATGGAGACTTTATGGTCAAAAATTTTTCTGTTCAGCCACTCAAGCAGATTACGCCGTTGTAACTGCAAAACCAAAAAACACTCCATCTTCTACTAGAGTTGCAGCATTTGTAGTGCCTTCGTGGCTACCAGGGAATAAGGAAAAAGAAATTAGAAATTCCTACACTATTGATAGATTAAAACAAAAACTTGGAACTGCAGAATTACCTACAGCAGAGATTACATATAATGGAGCTGTTGCATATCCTATAGGTCCTCTTGAAAAAGGATTAGCAGATATCGTGGGAATTGTTCTATCATTATCTAGACTCCATGTAGCTTTTGGAATGGCGGCAGGTGCTTTAAGAGTTGTTAGAGAAGCAATATTATATTCACAATTTAGAGATGCCTTTGGTGTACCAATATCTTCTTTTCCAATGATGATAAATCAAATAAATGAACTAGAGCTATTCGTTAAAAGATCGACCGCAGCTACTTTCAAGATTTATTCAGAATATATCCATTTTAATGAAGAGCTTATCAGTGGAATAAGAGAATTGGAAAGAATTAAAGATATTGAGGAACGTAAGCGTCGATTTAGATTGCGGGAATTAATAATGCTCCAAAAGATTGTTGTAGCTGACGAAGCTCCAAAAATGATACGAAAAGCAATATCATTTTATGGAGGTCATGGAATCATGGAAGATTTTCTATCATCTCCACGTTTTCATAGAGATGCTATGATCATGGAATTATGGGAAGG
>JAEOTW010000014.1 GCA_016839655.1 Promethearchaeota archaeon
TTCCAATAATTTGTTCATTTTTACTACTCTCCATCATGAAGAATATAGTTCCTAAAACACCGCCAATTATGCTCCAAATTATTGCCAACCACATCCAGAAAAATATATCCCCTGGATAGAAAGGATAAGTAATCCATAAAAATACTAAAATAATAACCCATATAGTCCCAAATGTTTTTTTTATTTTCTCTATATCAGCCATTTTAGATAACACCAATTAAATTATATAATTACATTAGTTTTCTTTTTATTTAAATTTGGTATTATCTTTATTTGCCTTCATCCAAAATTTCTTTTACTAATTCATGTACGGATAATAAACTAGGGGATTTTGCAGGCAAATCAATTAGTGGTAATCCTTTTGAATCAAATTCAACAATATTATCATCATCAGGAATCCTCGCTAAGAGTGGTAATTTAAGTTCTTCAAGCTTTTTAAGAATAGATTCGACATTTCCTCTAACTTTGTTTAGAATAACACCAAATCTTTTATATTTTGTAAATTTCTTAGCCATTTTACTTATGGTAGCAGCTGTTTCAACACTCCTAATTGAGACATCTGACACAATTAATAGAATATCTACGGTTTCTATTACCATCCTATTTATTTGTTCAAGGCCTGCTTCACAATCAATTAAAACGATATCGAAATCTTTAGAAATTGAATGAATTACCTTCCTCAAAAGAGTATTCGAAGGACAAAAGCAACCAGGTTCCTCAGGTTGTCCTATAGAAAATAAACTAAAATCTTTACTTTCTGTGATTGCATTATACACCTCAAAATCAATGTTTTCTGCTGCTTTCTCAAAATCTTTAGCATTTGTTAGAATTTCTTCAATAACATCAGTTCTTAGTTTTTCAAGACTCTTTTTTGGAATTAAATTTACCATATTACTCAGATGTGGGTGTGTTGGGTCAGCGTCGATTAAAAGAATTTTATAATCATAATTTTTAGATATACTCCTTGCAATGAGTGTAGTAATAGCAGTCTTACCAGAACCTCCCTTTCCCACTACTGAAATTGTTAATGGTTTTTCACTAAGGATTTTTTCGTACATATTATTTAATTTAAATACCTTTCTTTATTGTTTTTCAATTTTCTCTCTTTCTACTAATACTTGTTTAATATCATAGCACGCCTCTCGGTAAGGACAAATTTCACATCCCCAATCGTACTCACAATCAATTCTTTTTCTCCATTCTTCGATCTTCTCCGCCCATCTTTTAATGTTCTGTTCTCGAATTTTAGTGGTAATTCTAATAAATTCATCAATTATCTCTGTATGGGAATTAACAAAAATGATTTCAATTGCTTCTATCAAATTACCAAATTTTTGCTTATATAAATAAGCAATTACATTTCCTAAGAATTGAAAAGAAAAATTATTTTCTATTAACTCTAAACTTATCCTACACCAAAATCTTCTTGGAATAGAGCGAATAATAAAACCCTCTATCCCATCAGAGATAAAATTAAACCGTTTAAGAGCATCAAGATCATTTTCGGTAATTTTACTTCCCCCAATAAGAATGACCATTCCAAAATCGACGGAAGATTCAAAAATATCCTTGATTTCAGGACCTATTAAGGTAATCTGCTTGTTGTTCAAAATTTCTTTGAAATCTGGATTAGTTCTCGTGTGAATTAAAGAAAAAGATTTTCTGTTAATTCCCCCAAGTTCTAGCTTGGTTTCCTCTTGAAGAATAATTTCCTTATAACTACCTAACTTAACCCCAATTTCGAAATCTTCTAAGAATTTGCTAATATTAGACTCTTGGGTATAATTTGATATAATTATTCCCTTATGAGCAAGTTGATTGATATATTCCCTTAGTTTGACAAAGATTTCTTCTATTTTCACTATAATTAGGTATTCTTTTTTCCTTAAAAAGTTTGAATGTCAGTTATGAAAATAGATTCACAAAGTTAGTCTAGTTTGAATCCTCATTGTCATATTTTTAAAGGATAAACCCCATATTTCTTGGTTGCAGATATCATTGTAAGTATATTTTCAATTTTACATGCATTTGTTATATCAGTACAAGGGCTCAGCATATATCCTCCACCTTGACCAGCATCTTTTATGCATTTTTTAACGGATTCTGTAACTTCTTCTGTTGTACCGAATGGTAAAAGTTTAGAAACATCTATATTCCCAATCAAACAGAGGTCATCCCCATATGTTTCCTTTAGATATTTTAAATTCATACCCGCCATCGGTTCTAAAGATTCAACTCCTTTAAAACCAGCCTCAATCAATCCATTAAAGTAAGGTTCAGTATACCCATCTGAATGAAAGACGGCATATTTTCCTGCTTTATTTATCGCGTGAAGAATCTTCTTATAAGCAGGGATGATTAACTCGTTGTGGTTTTTTGGGCTAATCATTGTCCTATTTTTGAAAGCGGTGTCATCACACAGAAAAAACACGTCAAAATCAGTTTCAGCTAATAATTTCGTACCTGCAACAGCTATCTTTGTTCTTAAATCAATATACTTTTTGAGTTTATCTTTTTTTTTTCTTAACAGCTTAGTAAATAAAGCCAGTCCTAAACCTTCCCAGATAGGCTCTAGAATATGATTTATATGTGCACAGGGAATAATTTCATCAAGTGGAAATGATTTTAGAGTTTTATTGAGTTTTGGTATAAAAGCAGAATTTTCTTCCCACTCTACCGAAAAATATGTATCGTAGAAATGATCTGCCATTTCTTCTGTAGTGATATAATTTCCATAATACCATGGCATGTTAAATTCAGGGTTTCTTAAGAAAACTTTTCCATCCATATCAATAAATTTCTCTGGATCCTCTAACTTAGGAAGTGGGTTATCTTTTAAGACCTTTCTTGGAAATTTCATGGGAACTACCCCAAATCCCCAACAAAGATCAAATCCTAATTTTCGTTTAACATTAAAATCACTAAAATATAAAACATATTTCTCATCATGCTTATACTCAATCCCCCAATATTCAATCAAATTTCTTTCGAATCCAGGCATTATTGCTTGACAGAAAAGAGGGATTCTATCAGGTTCTTCATGGTTTAATGTTTTAATTACTCTTTCATGAGCATTCATGATTTCTATTCATAGCGAAATTTTAAACAACTAACTTAGTTAAAGATAAAAATAGGATACTAAAAAAAGATTTACAAATCATAGTTAAATAGGATATAATTCAATCTTTCTACCCTTTCTAATGAAGGATATTAAATTCTCCTTTGATAACTTATCGATATGGTATTTAACTGTATTTCGAGAAAGGTTTAGCATTCTAGAAATCTCAGAAGAATTAGTTCCAGGTTTTTTCTTAATGATATTCAAGATCTCTGAAGAAGTTTTTGATTTTAGAATAAGTATTTCTTCAGAGTCATATGATTTTAAAACCGGGAGATAGATTGTATATTGTCCATGCCTTTCCTTTTTTATAATATGATTTTTTACTAAAA
>JAEOTW010000086.1 GCA_016839655.1 Promethearchaeota archaeon
AAGATATTTGTAAAATGTTATTTGAGAAGAAATTAAAAACTCCTTTAAGAGATTTTTTACAAGATTATATTAATTATCTGGCGTATAAAATAGAGGCAAAGGTTGAGTTAAAAGAAACATATGATAAGTTGGAGGGAATAATTTGGCAAGATATGATGGAGTTATTTGCTGCTAGAGGTACTGCCCCTGATGAACAATTTGAAGAAAAAATAAGAGAAATTAATAATAAAATTAAGGATGACCCTGAAAATCTCGATTTATATAATTCGAAGATAGGAATTTTGATTTATTATGAGAAGCTCTATGATGTAATAGATTTGTTAGATGATATGTTAGAAATTTTCCCTGATAACAAATTAGATATAATGATGAAAAAAGCATCAGTTCTCAGAAGGTTACGAAAAATTAAGGCGGGGTTAGATATAATTGATGAACTGATTAGTGAATATCCTGAAAACACAGATCTTCTTAATTACAAGGCTTACTGGTTACATTATATGGATAATAGAGAAGAAGCAATAGAAATAATGCAAAATCTTACTAAAAAAGTACCTAATAATGGGACTTATCATGATACATTTGGAGAAATATTAATGTACTATGAAGAATATGAAGATGCGATTAATAAGTTCCAAAAAGCAATAGAAGTAGCTGCTGACGAGTGGTATATTAATCAAACATATATTAAACTAGGAATTTGTTATAAGGAACTTGAAAATTACGATTTAGCAGTTGAAAATCTTAAAAAAGGTAAAGAACTAACAAAAAAAAGTAAATCTGATGATGAGACTAAGCAAAAATGGCTCACAATTGCAGATTTATTCCTAGCTGAGATTATGCAACTTGAATAGAAGTAGAGATAAACTAATCTTGGGAAGTTAATTTTAAATTATTATAATATAATTTTTCTATTATTGCGTTAAACGCTTCTATTACTCCATGTCCCGTTTTTGCAGATGTGATATAGTATCCAAAAAAGTCATTTTCTTTAACTAATTTTTGAATTTCTGTTTCAGTTAAATCATCATCATTAACCAAATCAACTTTATTTGCAAATAAAATTACCGGGACATTACCACAGTGCTTTTTTAATTCATTATGCCAATTTGAAATATGATTGAAACTTTCTTCACCAAGATCATTCTCTTCAAGACTGTACACTATTATAGCAGCTTTGCTCTCTTTATAAAATAGGGGGTGTAGAAAATTAAAATCATCTTGACCAGCAATATCCCAAAATATTAAATTTATGATATCTCCATTAATTTCTTTATCATACCTCGAAAATTGAGCACCAATTGTCTTGATATAATCCTTTTCAAAAGTTCCCTTCGTGAATTTCTTTATTAGAGAAGTTTTACCAACCCCTCCATCTCCTATTATGGATATTTTAAATTCATATTCTTGAAAATTAGTCATTGGATTAGTAATTGATTCTTAAATTATATTATATTTCTAATGTAAATTTAGGTATTGTTTAATATAAAATTTTAGCAAAAAGAATTTCGGGATTAATACTGGTTTTTTTATTTTACTAGCTATATATCATTCAATACTACACTTTTAGAGATGAAAATTTCTGTTATTAATGATTCTAGTATGGGAAAATCTTTTTTATTAGAGACTCTAATGAAGGAATATCTCTCAAATGAATTTTCTGGTTCAATTGATAAAACTTTTCAAAACCAGCCCACAATTCCTTTTTATTCTTTATTTCATCTATAAAAGTTTTTATCCGATTCTGAGCGGAATAAGATTGCCCCTTATATATGTAGCACATTAAAAAAGGCGGAATAGAGTTCATAAGGAGGGCGTATTCACCGAAAGAAGCCCGATCAAGCCCTTCAGAAAATACTTCATTAATAAAGGAATTGATCGCTGTAAAAAATCCACCAAAAAGGTGGTCTTCAAAGATTTTATCTTTCATGAAGGATTGAGAGAAGAATGGGATACCACCTTCCGATACTATTAAGAGTAGTACGGGTTCTTCATCTGAAGCCTTTGGAACATCATCCCTCCTTTTTTTTACCATTTTTTCCATTTGTTCATTTAATCCAGCAAGTTCCCAGCGTTCAGATAAAGGTGCTCCTGATTCTTTTAACCTCTCCCATATCTTTATTTGTCTAAGTAATTCATCATGTTCGTATGAAATTTTCATTGCTAGTCGTTTTATACCATAAGAATCTGCAATCTTTTGGGCTTGTGTTAAAAAGCGTCGGGCTGCTTTTATATCAAAATTTATTAGAGCTAATTTAGCTTGTAATATGAAGGTCTCACAATAAATTAGATATGAATGAGACTTCTCCGCGATAGATAATAATTTAGTAATATTGAGATTGATTTCATCGAGTACTTCATTATTATTATTTAATCGAAATTCTGAAAGTAGTAAATCACATAGACAAACCAAAGCATCTCTAGTAATTTCTACATATATTGTTTCAGTTTCAATGACTTGTTTAAATAATTTTTCAGCTTTTGCTTTATCTCGTATTCGAGAACTGCTTTTCAACATTAAAGCTTTATTATATTTGTATAGAAATTCGATATGATTATTTGGTGCTTGATTATACATATTTTCCAAGCGTTGAAAATATTTTTGAGCAAGTTCAGTATCTCCCTTCTCAAGTGTGATAAATATCAAATTATGGATACACGACTCTAACTGGAAAGGATGTTGCTTCCAGTGTATTAAACTTTCTTCTAAATATTTCAACGCAGTGTCATACTCCCCATTATCACAATATACTAGTCCTATATTATTGAGTAATGCTGCTATATACCAAACGTTATTAATTTTTTGAAATATCTCTAAACTTTTAATGTGATGTTCTAAACCGATTTCAGTCTCATATAAAAACATATATATCACCCCCAAAGAGACATGACAAAAACCTATCCAATAATGATTAAATTTCAATTTCTTTGCTAGAGACATTGCATTATTGGTGTATTGCATCCCCAGATCATATTTACCTTTCACTTGAACCAAAATTTGTGCTTTCAATATATTAGCCCAAACAGTTACGAATGAATTACCTAATTCTTTTTGTAACCGTAAAGGACGCTCTAAATATTTTTCTGCTAAATTTATATTACCGATTAGCATATTAATCCATGCTTTTACTACATTTAATCGAATTTCTCTTTGAATTAGATTATTTCCAGATGTTTTATAAATACTATTCAATAAAGCTTCAGCTTCATCTATTTTTTTGAACGTTTCGTCAAGTTTATTGGTTAAACATAATCCATTGATAACAAAAAACAATCCATCAAATGATTGAAGATTGTGATTACACTTTTGTCCTTCTTCAAATAATTGTTTACCTAATATAATAAGTTCTTCTCCTTTATTCTGATACGCTAGAATTAAACATTTAAGATATAGAAATTGTTCTTTTTGCTGAGAATCAAGTCCTTCAAATTGACTTGAATCGTTCAATATTTCAAGAGCCTCATCTAGCTTACCTACTTCAAAAAGTTGTCCTGCCCTTGTTAATTGATCTAAATCTAGATTAGACATACGTTCACCTGATTTGGATTATAAACTTATGAATAGATTAAGCTAATTAGGATTTTAAATCTAGTGTTTAAGGAGGTTTTTTTTTATAAAAATCTCTTGTATGAGAGGTTCTAATGTAGGCATGTCTCTTATGCTAATCTTCCTATTCATAATAAAAAATTTGTTAAAATCATCCCAAAGTTCTTTATTGCTCTTTATTTCCTTTATAAATGACTTTATTCGGTTTTGGGCCGAATAAGATTGACCCTTGTATACATAACACATTAAGAAAGGTGAGATAGAGTTCATTAGAAGTGTATATTCCCCGAAAGAGGCACGATCAAGCCCTTGAGAAAAAACTTCGTTAATAAAGGTATTAATAACAGTAAAAAACCCTCCAAAAAGATGATCTTCGAAAAATTTATCCTCTATAAAAGACTGAGAGAAAAAAGGTATACCCCCTTCTGAAGCAATTAATAATAAAACCGGTTCTTCATCGGAAAGCTCTGGAACATCTAATTTTCGTTTTTTTACCATATTTTTTATTTGCTCATCTAATCTGGCAAGTTTCCAGCGTTCAGATAAGGGTGCTTCTGATTGCTTTAACTTCTCCCATAGATTTAATCTTTTAAGTAATTCATCATGTTCAAAGGAAATTTTCATTGCTAAACGTTTCATGCTATAGGATTCTGCTATCTTCTGTGCTTGAGT